>NZ_DAOQZV010000284.1:0-3744 GCF_035343835.1 Nostocoides sp.
CACGGCTGCCGGGTCGCCGCCGGGTTGGCCGATCCCGTGGCCGAGTCGTAGGCGACGTAGTAGCTGGGGCGGGCCTGGGCCGCGGCATACAGCCGGCCGACGTACTCGCCCAGGATGCCGAGCGCGAGCAGTTGCACCGCGCCGACACCGGAGACCACGACGACGGTGGAGGTCCAACCGGCGACGACGTGGCCGCGGACGCGGGCATACAAGGCGAAGATCAACAAGGCGAGCGAGGCGGCTCCGCCGACGAGACCGAGGAGGGTGGCGAAGCGCAGCGGGGCCAGCGAGAAGGCGGTCATCGAGTCGATCGAGAGGCGCAGCATCTTGGTGAACGGATACTTCGACGAGCCAGCCGCCCGCTCCTCCCGGCGATAGGTGACCGACGCCGACGGAAAGCCGAGGGCGGGCACGACAAAGCGGAGAACTCGGCCATACTCCGGCAGGGCATTGACCGCCTCGACGGTCGCGCGCGACATCAGGCGATAGTCGCCGGCATCTCGCGGCGCGGCCGTGCCCGCCATGGCGTCCATGGACCGATAGAACGCGCGCGCCGTGACGCGCTTGAATCTCGAGTCGCTGGATCGGTCGCTGCGTACGCCGTAGACGACGTCGACGCTCTCCGCGCGGGCGACGGCGAGCATCTCGGCGATCACCTCCGGCGGGTCCTGCAGGTCGGCGTCCAGGGTGACGACATACGCCCCCGTCGCCAGCGCGAGACCGGCCGAGATCGCCGCCTGGTGACCGGCATTGGCGCGCAGGCGCACTACCCGCAACTGCGGCCAGGCACGGCGCAGCTTCTGCAGCGCGATCGCCGTGCCGTCGCTGCTGCCGTCGTCGACGGCGACCACCTCGTATGCCGTTTCCAGTCCGTCCGCGACCGGCCGCAGGCGCGCTGCGAACAGCGGCAGGACGGCCTCCTCGTTGAACATCGGAACGACGATGCTCAGTTCGGGGACGGACATGGCGGTCACTCTACGCAGGCCAGCCTGAGCCTTCGGTGTGCGCCGGCTGTGCGGAACTGAGTCCAGGAGGAGAGACACCGGCCCCTCGATGTATGAGAACCGAGGGGCCGGAGTACTGCCAGGGCCTGCGGCGCGAGCCGGGGCCGCCAGGCGACGCTGGCCACTACAGGTCACCGGGGACGATGACCGCAATGAACTGACACCATCTGCGGTGAAGTCGCCTCGTGGCACCCTCGCGTCGTCGTCCGCGAGCTGTCGGACCTTCGTCCCAGGGCCGCCGCGCAGCGCGACAGCTATGCCTCGTTATCTCCTCCACCGAACACCGGGACGACTACTGCTGGCGCATCGACCCGACGTACGGACCTATTAAAGTCACCACCGCCCTGGTGTGCAACGACCTCCACGGGCTGTCCACCGCGACGCGCGCGGTTATCCACACGCCGCCCGTGCGGGCATCGCGTCATACACAGGTCTGTGGGCGAAATTGGTGGAGAACCCGCGACCGAGGGACGGGCGCGCTAGTGCCCGAGGGCGGCCGGTGGCGGCGGGGCGCTAAGGTTGGGCCATGTCGATGAGCATTGTCCAGTTCGCCGCCGAGGGCGAAGAACACCTGCGCGAACTGCCGATGCCGGCCTATCTGTATGCCGTGATCGCCTTGGCGCTGTTCGCTCTCGGCCTGGCTGTTCTCTGGTTCTTCCGCGGCACCGCCGCCAAGCTCGGTCAGCCGGGCCGCGCGCACGGCCACGACGCTCACGGGCACGGCTCCGAGAACGGCCACCACTGACCGGCGACGCCGACTCCTCGACGGCGCTCGTGGCTGCCGGTCGGGGCGCCCGGTTGGGCGTCATGGGCGGCACCTTCGACCCGATCCACCACGGTCACCTGGTCGCCGCAAGTGAGGTCGCTTCGCTTTTCGGTCTAGACGAGGTCGTCTTCGTCCCGACCGGGCAGCCCTGGCAGAAATCCGGGCGGTCGGTCAGCGCGGCCGAGCATCGCTACCTGATGACCGTCGTGGCGACGGCCTCCAATCCCCGGTTCACGGTCAGCCGGGTCGACATCGACCGGCCCGGCCTGACCTACACGATCGACACGCTGCGGGATCTGCACCGAGAGCGCCCCGATCAGGAGCTCTTCTTCATCACCGGCGCCGACGCACTGGCGCAGATCCTGTCCTGGAAGGACGCGGACGAACTCTTCGAGTTGGCCCAGTTCGTCGGCGTCACCCGGCCGGGCTATGAGCTGACCGAACACGGCCTGCCGGCCGACCGCGTGCACCTGCAGGAAGTTCCGGCGATGGCAATCAGTTCTACTGATTGCCGCGAACGCGTGGCGAAGGGCGAACCCGTCTGGTACCTCGTGCCCGACGGTGTCGTGCAATACATCAACAAATACCGGCTGTATGCGGCGGACACGCCTGCCGACGCGGCCGAGCCCAAGGAGAGCAGTGCCAGCATCTGACCGCGCCACGACCCTGGCCCGCGCCGCCGCGCAGGCAGCCGCAGACAAGATCGCCGCAACCATCGTCGGCCTCGACGTCAGCGGACAGTTGCCCCTGTCCGATGCCTTCGTCATCATCTCGGCGAGCAACGAACGCCAGGTCGCCGCCATCGTCGACGAGATCGAGGAGCAGGTGCGCCTGGCCGGTGCCAAGGTGCTGCGTCGGGAGGGCGCCCGGGAGGGCCGCTGGGTGCTCCTCGACTTCGGCGACATCGTCGTCCACGTCTTCCACGAGGACGAACGCAACTTCTACGACCTCGAACGGCTCTGGCGCGACTGCCCGCAACTCGACCTCGGCGTTGTCGGGACCGAGCAGACGCCGGCCGCCGGCTCAGCCGCCGCCGACGCCCGCTGATTCGCGTATGGCCGCGCCACGTCGCCTGATCCTGCTGCGGCACGGGGAGACCCAGGCCAATGTGACCGGTGTCTGGCAGGGCCATCTGGATGTTCCGCTGACCGAGCGTGGCATCGCCCAGGCGGCGGCTGCCGCGCCGGTGGTTGCGGCCTACGGGCCGGTGCGGGTTGTGGCCTCCGACCTCCAGCGGACCGCGGTCACCGGCCGGGCGCTCGCCGAGGTGTGTGGGCTCCCGCTCGACCTGGACGCGCGCTGGCGGGAGTTCGACGTGGGCCAGTGGACCGGACTGTCCTCGGCCGAGGTGATCGCGCTCCATCCCCAGGAGCGACAGCGGGCGCTGCGTGGCGAGGAGCAACGGCGTGGGATCGACGGGGAGGGCCCCTCTGAAGTCGCCGACCGCGTCCGCCCGGCGCTCGCCGAACTGATCGGCGCGCTCCCGGACTCGCAGTGCGCGGTCATCGTCAGCCACGGCGGCACCATCAAGATCATCGCCGCGCTGCTCCTGGGCCTCGACACGCTCACGACCTCGCGCCTGCTGACCGTTCCCGGCAACTGCGAATGGGCCGACCTGGTCGAGGGCACGACCGGCTGGCGGATCGCCGGCTGGAACCTCCGCGCTCTGTCACCAAACCCCCGCGCCCATTGACCGGCAGTTGATCCGCATCCCGCCCAACCCCGTCGAGAGGCCGGTTCAGGGTCGTCGAGAGGCCGGTTCAGGGTCGTATGGGTCCGACGCTCTGCGTGGGCGAGGCCGCACGCTGTTGCCGCACTTGGCCACGACGGGTGCCAGTCGACGGCCATCGACTCGGCGATTTGGGTTAGGTGCGTGCGGCCGGGTAATATTCCGCAGGTTGCTCGCCGACACCGGCAGCACGGGGCTGTAGCGCAGTTGGTAGCGCACCTCCATGGCATGGAGGGGGTCAGGGG
>NZ_DAOQZV010000285.1:0-3739 GCF_035343835.1 Nostocoides sp.
GTCCAGGCCCGCCGCCCCGCCCACCGGGCCGGCTCCGCCCACCGGGCCGGCCCCTGGCCGATCGACCGCAGCCGAATTGGCGCGATCCCAGCGATAACCGCGACCGAAAACCGTCACCAACCGGACCGGCCGGCTCGGGTCGGCCTCGATCTTCTCGCGCACCCGGCGCACGTGAACGGTGACCGTGGTCGCGTCGCCGACCTCCCAACCCCACACCTGGCGCATGAGGTCGTCGCGCGAAAACACCGCGCCCGGATTACGCGCCAGAAAGAGCAGGAGGTCGAACTCCCTTGCCGTGCAGGAAATCTCGGCCTCACCGTCATAGACACGCCGACCGACGACGTCCAGCCGAAGGCCACCGTCGACCAACTCGGTCAGCGCCGGCACACCCGGCCCGACACCCAGCGCCCGCCGAAGCACGCCCCGGATCCGCAACTCCAACTCGCGCGCGGAGAAGGGCTTGGTTACATAGTCATCGGCACCGGCGGACAGCCCCTGCACCCGCTCGTGCTCCTGCCCTCGAGCGGTGACCATGATGACCGGTAGGCCGGGGCGCAGGTCGCGCAGGCGACGGCAGACGTCAAGGCCGCCTAGCCCGGGGAGCATCAGGTCGAGCAGGACCAGGTCGATGCTCTCGCGCGCGACGACAACCAGAGCGGCGGCTCCGTTCGCGACGGTCGTCACGGCATACCCGGCATGGCGCAGGTAGGTCGCGGTCGCCTCCCGCACCGTCGCATCGTCCTCGATAAGGAGCAGGCTGGGCACGACGTCAAGACTAGGTAGGCCGTCGACAATCGCGACCTTTAGCGCTCCACGCCGTCCGAAGATCGTAATATCCGCGCAATCGCCGTTACCGATCCCTTACACGTGCAACGGATTCCTTGCGGTGCCCCGGGCGGACGGCTGGGGTGGGGTGACCACCGACCAAGGAGTCACCATGCGTATGCCAGCCCTGTTCACCGGCGCCGCCCTCGCCGCCACCCTCGCCCTGACCGCCTGCGGTTCGTCGACACAGACGAGCGCTAGCGGCACAGGCGCAGCGGGCACCCCCGGCGCGACCGCCCCGGCGAGCGCGTCATCCTCGTCCATGACGCACGAGATGACGGGCAGCGAGACCGCGATGCTGCCCGGCGCCTACCTGCCCTATGACGCCTACCAAAAGCAGATGGCCGAACGGCATGACACCAAGGTCGTCCTGTTCTTCCACGCCACGTGGTGCCCCGACTGCAAGGCCACGGACACCTCGCTCACGACGGACGGCGTGCCCGCCGGGCTGACCGTCGTCAAGGTCGACTACGACACGATGACCGACCTGAAGAAGAAGTACGGCATCACCCAGCAGCACACCTTTGTCCAGATCGACGGCGCTGGCATGGAGCTGGCGAAATGGACGGGCACCCGGACCGGCGCGGAGATTAAGGCCAAGACGGTATGACCCGTGGGGCGGCGGCACGACAGTGCTCCGGGCGCGGCGCGAGGTGTGGCCGATGATCGCCGCCTTGGCCGGCGCCTTGCTGGCCGGCGCCCTGACGACGCTGGCGCCGTGTGCGCTTACCCTGCTGCCGGTCGTTGTCGGCGGGTCCCTGCAGGGCGCCGTGACCAGCGAGGCGCGCCGGCGCGCCGTGGTGATCACCGCAGCGCTCGGCGCCAGCGTGGTCGTGTTCACCCTGCTGCTCCGCGTGTCGACCGCGCTCATCGACGTCCCGCCCCGTGCCTGGCAGCTCGTGAGCGGCAGCGTGCTGGTCGGTCTCGGAGTCGCCGCCACAGCACCCGAGCTATGGGACCGCGTGGCCATCGCCACACGGTTGAGTAGTGCTACGGCACAAGGGCTTTCACGGTCCCACCAGCGGCGCGGGATCGCTGGGGCCGCCCTGACCGGTGCCGCCCTCGGCCCCGTCTTCACCTCGTGCAGCCCGCTCTATGCGTATGTCGTTGTCACCGTCCTGCCGGCCGAGCCGGCCCGCGGGCTGGGGCTGCTCGCGGCATACGTTCTCGGGTTATGCGCGGTCTTGCTGGCCGTCGGCCTTGTGGGGCAGCGGGCCGTCCGACGCCTGCGCTGGGCCGCGGACCCGCACGCAGCCTGGCGCCGGGCACTCGGCGTGCTCGTCATGATCGTCGGGCTGCTGATCGCCACCGGCGTCGTCCACGATGTCGAGACGTGGATCGTCGAGCACTCGAGATTCGGGCCGTGGTCGTGGGAGCCGAACCTGCCGGTGGGCGGATCATCGACGCCGGCGCCCTGACCGCGCGCGCCATCCGGGAGCGGTGATCCCGCAGCGCTGGCTGCGTAACAACAACGTCGACGAGCGTCCTCCTCCGGCGATCGGACGTGACCGATGCGTGCGCCGTCGTCCGTGCCTACCTGATGGCGTGCATCCCGTGGCCCAAGAAACCGACGTCGGGTGACCAAACCACGGACGGACAGCGGTCCCCGCGACGTATTGGAGCTGGGTCCCACGCTCTGCGTGGGTCGGGGGCGTCCCAGGCCCGGACCGCTCCGGGGCCGACAGTCGGTGCCGCGCTATCCTGGGTGGCTCCTCGTCGATGGACCGGCGCCGCCGCTGAAAGGCGCCACAGACTTGAGCCTCTCGGGAGTCCCCGCCACGCGCCGATGACCGGCGCGAAGACCAATCCGCGGAAGTTGCGCAGCCAGCGCCGCCGCTCGCGCCACGGGTGCTGGAACCACCTGATCGTCGCACCGCTCTGGGTGGCGTATGACGCGAACCTCGGCACCCTCCTGCGCTCCTGCGACGCGGTGGGAGCGTGCCTGGCGGTGCCGCGGACCGAGCACTACCGCAAGGCGCTGACCGTCGGCGATACCCTCCGCGGTCGTCGGCCGTGCATCCACTGGGTGGTGCCCACCAAGGAGGAGTGGCTCGCCGAGCAACGAGCCGCCGGCCGGCGCCTGCTCGCCGTCGAACTCGCCGACGACGCCACCGCGCTGCCCCGGCTGGGCCCGGCCCGTGAGCCCACGGTCCTGCTCCTTGGCCACGAGCACCACGGGATCCCCGACCAGGTGCTCGCCGGTGTCGACGGGTGCGTCGAGATCCCGATGGTGGGGTGGGGGGCCAGCCTCAACGTCGCCGTCGCGGGCAGCCTGGTGCTCTACCGCCTCGCCGGGCTCTCGTGACACCGACTCCTGGCTATCGACGCAGGTCCTCGTGTCGAGAGTCGGCGACACGCGCAGCGCCGGGCCGGTCCGTCGGCGTGTCGCCGACTCTCGACGTCTGTCAGGCAGGTTCGCGGGCTGTTAGCCGAGGCTGAGCGCAATAGCGCGCGCCGGCGTGATGCTCGCGGCGCGGCGGGCATCGGCGGGCGCGATGCCGGCGACACCGACGGCCCAGGCGACACAGTCGGCGAGCGTATGCGTGGAGCCGGCGATCGGGCCCAGCGTGCCGTCCGGGCCCACCAGCCGCGCGGTCCCCGCACGCACGTCGACCGGAAGGGCACCGATCCGGTAGCGCCCGTCACCGAGCCCGGTCGCGGCCATGGCGTCCGAGACCAGGGCGACCCGGTCGGGCCCGACCAGATCGAAGACCATCGCCACCACCTCAGGAGACACGTGCACCCCGTCCGCGATCAGCTCCACGATCGCCTCACCACGCGCCGCCGCGGCAAGGGCGGCGGCGGCCGGCCCGCCCCCGCGGTGATGGAAGGCAGGCATCCCATTGAACAGGTGCGTCACTAACGCCGGCCTTCCGGTGCGCTCGGTGATCCGTCCGATCGCCCGCGTGATCGT
>NZ_DAOQZV010000286.1:0-3716 GCF_035343835.1 Nostocoides sp.
TGGCGTAGTGGTTCTTCGCCTCGGCGAGGTCGGTGACGCGCGCGTGCACGTATCCCATGCGCATGACAGCCATTGCAGTTACTCCTTGGTGGTGGTGCCGGTCAGGTGAGAACGCTCGGCTGCTACGGCTGCTGCCCGCAGCCGCGCCTTCTCGTTGATCTGACGAAGAAGGGGATTGACGAGGCGAAGGTTTTCGCCGCGCATCTCGATCGTGATGTCGCTCTCGGGCACGGCCCGGCACGACAGGCAGGTCCCGTCGGTGCGCTCGGCATCGGTGATGACCGTGTCGGCGACGGGCCGGTTGTAGTGGAACTCTCCCTCGCGGCAGTCGACCTTGCAGATCGCACAGCCGCCGCGCCGGCACCCGACGGCGTAGGCGTATCCCGCGCGGTAGAGGCCGTAGAGCACGGTCTCCTCCGGTTCGAGATAGATCACCTCGCCCGTGGGGTGGATGGTCACGGTCGGCACGGTGCTCCTTTGCATCGGCAAGTCGGTCGGGTGCGCCCGATGGGCGCACCGCCAACGTTGCCCGTATGCCCGCGTGAAGTCCGAGCCGTGTTCCTTGATGCGGAACCCCCGGGGGTAACCGCCCCGGAACATACTTTGACCCGGCCATCTCATACGTGGCCGGGTCGGTACTTTTCTACCCGCCGGACGCGGCCGCATCGGTGACCGACACGCGGCGGGCGGGGAAACGGCATACTGCGCTCCGGCGGAAAACCGCGGGCCGTCGCCCAGGGGTGCGTGCGAGGATGGCGAGCATGGCTAACGACTCCGGCAAGCGCGCCCTGCCCGACGACGACGTGAAGCGCAAGTTCCGCGAGGCGCTCGAGCGCAAGAAGTCGGGGGCCGGGGTCGACGTCTCCGACTCGCACGACCACGGCAAGGTCGACCATGCCCACGGGCCCGAGGCGCATCAGAAGATGTTCCGGCGCAAGTCCGGAGGCTGATCACTGGCAAGATGCGCGCATGCAGCCGCGCGTGATCCACACCGCCCAGGCGCTCATCGACGAAGTGGTCGAGGTGCCGGCCCTGCCCGAACGCGGCGGCAATGTCATGGCTGGCGCGCACTATCTGTATGCCGGCGGGGCCGTGAACATCCTCGTCGCCGCCGCCCGCTCTGGCGCCCGGTGCGTCCACGCCGGGGCCATCGGGACCGGACCCAATGGCGATCTGGTGCGCGCCGCGTTGACGCGCGAGGGCATCACCTGGTCGGCGCCCGCCGTCACCGAAATCGACACGGGTGTCTGCTTCGTGATGATCGAGCCGAGCGCGGAGCGGACCTTCGTCACGACGCAGAGCGCCGAGCGCCGGATCAGCGTGGCGAGCCTGCAGACCAGCGCGCCCGAGACCGGTGACGTGGTGTGTATCAGCGGTTTCTCGCTCGTGGGGCGGACCCGTGACCCGCTGCTGGCATGGCTAGACACCCTGCCGGCGGGCGTTGTCGTCGTTCTCGATCCCGGGGCCACGTTCGGCGAGTTGGAGCCGGCGGTTCAGGACCGCGTGCTCGCGCAGACGACGGTATGGACGTCCAATGCCGACGAGGCGCGCGCGCTCGTCGGCGTCGGCGAGATCGCCGATTCCGTTGTGGCCGTTGCCGGTCGACTCCCGAGCGGTGGGGTGGCCATCGTGCGGGACGGGCCGGTGGGGTGCGTCGTCCATGTCGACGGCGCGACGACGATGCTGCCCGGCTATCCGCAACGTCCGGTCGACACCAATGGGGCGGGCGACACGCATGCCGGCGTTCTGGTCGCCGGCCGCACGGCTGGCCTGGACTGGGTCACCGCAGCCCGGCGCGCCAACGCGGCGGGCGCGATCAAGGTGACCCGCCGCGGCCCGGCCACCGCACCGACCGCACGCGAGATCGACGAATTCCTGGCGGTTCAGGATTCGGGAGTCGGATCGGTGCCCGGCTCATCCTGGGGGTCCGGCGGCCGCGGCGTCTCGGGCGGAGCCGGCGG
The DNA here is from genome assembly GCF_035343835.1 of Nostocoides sp. NCBI lineage: Bacteria > Bacillati > Actinomycetota > Actinomycetes > Micrococcales > Intrasporangiaceae > Nostocoides > Nostocoides sp. The sequence continues at coordinate 1,962 of NZ_DAOQZV010000286.1, forward strand.
GTCAAGCCAGCCAAGGGGGCGCAGCGGTTTCACGGGGCATAGTGGGCACGGCGCGGACCGTTCCTACCGCCTAGTAACATGACGGCATGGACCCTCTCGAGGTCGATGTCCTCATCGTCGGCGCCGGTCTGTCAGGGATCGGGGCGGCTTGTCATCTGACCCGGGAGCTGCCCGGCACGTCCTACGCCATCGTCGAGATGCGCGAGCGGATGGGCGGGACATGGGATCTGTTTCGCTACCCGGGAGTGCGCTCGGACTCCGATATGTACACCCTCGGCTATGCCTTCCGCCCGTGGGCAGGCACCCAGGCGCTCGCCGGTGGCCCGGAGATCCTCGACTACATCCGGGCGACCGCGGCCGAGTATGACGTGGAGCGCCATATTCACTACGGGCACAAGGCTGTTCGCGCGCAGTGGTCGAGTGTGACATCGCGCTGGACCGCGTCTGCCGAGGTCCGCCAACCCGATGGCAGTGTCGCGGTGCGCCTGACCACGGCGAAGTTTCTCTATTCCTGCACGGGGTATTACGACTACGAACAGGGCCATGCGCCCGAGTTCCCCGGGGTCGAGGAGTTCCGCGGCCAAGTGATACATCCCCAGTTCTGGCCGGCGGACCTCGACCACGCGGGCAAGCACGTGGTCGTCATCGGCAGCGGTGCGACATCCGTCACCCTGGTGCCGGCACTCGCCGCGACCGCGTCGAAGGTCACGATGCTGCAGCGCTCCCCCACCTACATCCTGAGTATGCCGAGCCAGGACCCCATCGCGACGCTCGCCGGGCGTGCGCTGCCGGACCGGGCGGCCTACGCCGTGACCCGGTGGAATCACATCCTGATGTCCTGGGGGTTGTTTCAGGCGAGCCGGCGAGCGCCGGGCTTGGTCCGCAAGCTGATCCGCGGCGAGGCGGCGAAGGCGCTGCCTTACGACTATCCAGTCGACGAGCACTTCAACCCGGCCTACGACCCGTGGGATCAGCGGCTGTGCTTGGTGCCCGACGGCGATCTCTTCAGCGCGATCGGTGACCGCCGCGCGGAGGTGGTCACGGACACCATCGCGACCTTCACACCGACGGGTGTGCGGCTGGCGAGTGGGCGGGAGTTGCCGGCGGACATCGTGGTGACGGCGACCGGCCTGCGGCTGCTGCCGGGCGGGGGCGCCGCTTTGGCGGTCGATGGCGTGGATGTGGACCTGCCCTCGACGGTGTCATACAAGGGGATCATGCTCTCGGGCGTGCCGAATTTCGCTCTGGCACTTGGGTATACGAATGCGTCGTGGACATTGAAGGTCGACCTGGTCTCGCGCTATGTCTGCCGGTTGCTGGACTATATGGAGCGGCACGGGTTTGCGCAGGTGTGGCCGCAGGAGCCTCCGGCGGGTGAGCCGACCCGGCCGATCATCGACTTCGCCGCCGGCTACGTGCAGCGGGGTGCGTCACTGATCCCGCGCCAGGGCAGCTCAGGGCCGTGGCGCGTCCCGCAGAACTATCTCGTCGACCGCGCGCGCCTACGCCGGCGGGGGCGCCTGGACGACGGGGTGATCTTTCGCCGCTAGGCGATTCCCGCACGTAAAGTGTGGTCCGCCCGCAGTGCAGCCCGCCGGTATCGGCGAGGCAGCACAACCAGCGAGAAGGACACCCGTGACCACCAAGAAGACGTCGACGCGCAGCGACAAGGCAGCAGCGCCGAGCAGCACGACGCCGCCCTCGGAGCCGGCGACCGCGGATGCAACCGCGCCGGCCAAGGCGGCGAAGGCGCCG
>NZ_DAOQZV010000287.1:0-3713 GCF_035343835.1 Nostocoides sp.
GCTCGCGCTCGAGCATGTTCTTGAAGTCCATATTGCCGCCGACGTTGAGCTGGTAGGTCCGGTCCAGCACCACGCCGCGGTCCTCGAAGAGCTTCGCCATCACGCGGTGGGTGATGGTCGCGCCCACCTGGGACTTGATGTCGTCGCCGATGATCGGCACGCCGGCGGCCTCGAACTTCGCGGCCCACTCGGGGTCGCTCGCGATGAAGACCGGCAGGGCGTTGACGAAGGCGACGCCCGCGTCGATCGCGCACTGGGCGTAGAACTTGTCGGCCTCCTCGGAGCCCACCGGCAGGTAGGAGACGAGCACGTCGACTTGGGCCTCGCGCAGAGCGGCGACGACGTCGACCGGCTCGGCCGGGCTTTCGTCGATGGTCAGGCGGTAGTACTTGCCGAGCCCGTCCAGGGTGTGGCCGCGCTGGACCGTCACACCGGTGGTAGGGACCTCGGCGATGGTGATGGTGTTGTTCTCGGAGGAGTTGATCGCCTCGGCGAGGTCCTTGCCGACCTTCTTGTCGTCGACGTCGAACGCGGCGACGAACTCGACGTCATTGACGTGATACGGGCCGAACTGCACGTGCATGAGCCCGGGGACGGTGCCGGCCGGGTCGGCATCGCGGTAATAGTGGACGCCCTGCACGAGGGAACTCGCGCAGTTGCCGACGCCGACGATGGCGACGCGAATGGAACCCATCAGGGTGCTCCTTATTTCGGTGATGGTTAGCGGCCGAGTCGGCCGGGTGGCGTGAACGCCGGGTGGTTGGGGTCGGTCAGGGTGCCGGGGCGGGCGGGTGCGCCGCGTTCGGCGGTGATCAGGTCACCGAGCCAGCGCAGGTCGCGCTCGATCTGCTCTTCCGTATGCCGCGTGACAGCGATGCTCCAGCTGTCCCGGGTGGTGCGCTGACGGTTGGTTGCCCGCAGGGCGGCCAACCGCTCCTCCAGACGGGCGCGGCGGCCCTCGAGGATGCGCAGCCGCGCCGTGGACTCGGTGCGCCCGAAGAAGGCGACGCGCAACTCGAAGCCCTCGTCGTCATACGCATCGGGGTCAACGCGCGCGGTGAGAGCGCCGAAGCGGCTGCGCCCGGCGTCGGTCAGTTCGTAGGTGATCCGGGGCCGGCGGCTCGCGGGCGCGGACGCCGGGTCGGCGCTCTCGCTGAGATAGCCGTGCGCGACGAGCGCGCGCAGCGCGGGATAGAGCGTCCCGAAGGACAGCGCCCGGAAGGGGCCGAGCGCAAGGTTGAGCCGCTTGCGCAACTCGTACCCGTGCTGGGGACCCTCGTGGAGGAGACCGAGCACGGCGAACTCCAGCAATTGCTGGCGGCGGGTTGTCATCATGTCTCCTCTCGATATATCGGGCTGATATATCGCAACGCTAGCGGACAAAGTCGGCGTTTGTCATATCGACGCGCCGCCAAGCGTGGCCTGACCCTAGGTGAGCGCAAATGTGCGCACATATCTTTGATAGAACAAATAAGGTCGGTTGCCGTATGCTGTGACTGGCGTCCCCGCCTACCCTCGCCACTCGAATCCGGAGGTTTGTCATGTCCCCCTCGCTCGGTGCTCTCGACGGCCGCGTCGCCGCCGCGCCCATCTCCTGGGGCATCTGCGAAGTGCCCGGCTGGGGTGAGGTCATGCCGTCCGACCGGGTGCTCGGCGAAATGCGCGAGCTGGGAATTCCCGCCACCGAACTCGGTGCCCCCGGCTTCCTCCCGGAGCAGGCCGGCGACCTGAACGCGCTGCTGGCGGGCTATGGCTTGGCGATGATTGGCGGCTTCGTGCCGCTCGTCCTGCACGACCCGGCCCAGCGGGCCGAAGCCCTGCGCCGCGCCACCGAGGTCGCGGAGCTCTTCCAGGCGGCCGGGGCGACCCGGTTCGTCACCGCGCTGGTCCAGGACTATGACTGGTCGACGCCCGTGCCGCTCGACGCGGCCGGGATGGCGATCGTCGGCGAGGGCCTGCGCGAGGTCGACGCCATTTGCGCGGCCCACGGCCTGACCCAGGTCCTCCACCCGCACGTCGGGACGGTCGTCGAGACCGCGGCCGATGTCGCCCTGGCGCTGGAGCACACCGACGTCCAGTGGTGTCTCGACACCGGCCACCTGCAGATCGGCGGGGTCGACCCGGTCGCCTTCGCCCGCGAGCACGGCGACCGCGTCGGGCACGTCCACCTCAAGGATGTCGACGTGGCGACCTCGGACCGCGTGCTCTCCGGTGAGTTGACGCTCGTCGAGGGCGTCCAGGCCGGGATGTTCCGCTCGCTCGGCGAGGGTGACGTCGCGATTGACGAGGCCGTTCTCGCGCTGGAGGCCGGCGGCTACCGCGGGTGGTATGTCCTGGAGCAGGACACCGCGCTCACCCAGGGCCTGCCCGCCGCGGGCACCGGTCCGGTCGACGATGTGCGCACTTGCCTGGACTACCTCGCCACCAACGTCGCGCCCCGGCTCGGGGCCTGACCATGACGGGCGCGCAGCGCACGCTCGGGGTCGGCGTCATCGGCGCCGGCTGGCTTGGTGATGTGCACGCCCGGGCGTGGGGACGCCTGCGCCACCACTACGCCGACCTGGGGGTGACGCCGCAGTTCGTGGCGGTTGCCGACAGCGTCCCGGGGGCGCGCGATGCTGCGGTCGCCAAGCACGGGTTCGCCACGGCATACGGCGATTGGCGCGAGCTGATCGCGGACCCGCGCATCGAGGCGGTCAGCGTGACCGCGCCCAACGCCCTCCACCGCGAGATCGGCGTCGCCGTCGCCGCGGCCGGCAAGCACCTGTGGATCGAGAAGCCGGTCGGCCTCTGCGCCGCGGACGCGCAGGCGGTCGCCGATGCCGTCGCTGCTGCCGGGGTGCAGGGGACGGTGGGGTTCAACTACCGTGCGGTGCCGGCGTCGGCTCGCTTGCGCGATCTGGTCGCCGACGGCGCGATCGGTATGCCGACCCACGCCCGGGTGCGGTTGCTCACCGACTACGCCGCTCACCCGCTCGGCACGCTGACCTGGCGTTATGGGTTGGCGTCGGGAGGCCATGGGGTCCTGGGCGACCTTGCGTCGCACGCGGTCGACCTGACGCGCTATGTTCTCGGTGACCTCGCCGGGCTGGTCGCGCAGACCGCGGTCTTCATCCCCGAACGGCCGGTGCTCCAGGAGGGCGCGCAGACCTATGGCCACGGCCTCGGCGACCCCGAGGCGCCCAAGGGCGCGGTCGAGAACGAGGACTATGTGATGGCCATGATGCGCACCCACGCCGGCGTGCTCGTCGCGCTCGAGTGCAGCCGGGTGGCCGTAGGTGAGCAGAACAACTACGGCATCGAGGTGCACGGCACCACGGGCCTGATCGAGTGGGACTTCCGCACGCCCGGCGAGTTGCGCCTGTCCACCGGCAGCACGTATGCCGATCAACCCACCCAGCGCCTCTTCGTCGGCCCGGGCGCCGGCGAGCACGGGCGCTTCCAGCCGGGGTCGAGCATCCCGACCAGCTATGACGACACCAAGGTCGTGGAGTTGGCGGGCTTCGTCCGCTCGATCCTGTCCGGGACTTCGGAAGGCCCGGTGCTCGCCGATGCCGTCGCGTCGGCCGAAGCCTTGGATGCCATGGTCCGCTCCGCCGCCGGCGCCGGCTGGGTCACGCTCTGACCCACCCCCCGTCGAAAGGCCGGTTCAGGGGCGTCGAAAGGCCGGTTCAGCCCCGTCGAGTGGCCGGTTCAGCCCCGTCGTGTCCCAC
>NZ_DAOQZV010000288.1:0-3692 GCF_035343835.1 Nostocoides sp.
GTCCGGACGTGCCAGCGCCGTGAAGAGGTTCGCACGGGTCCGGCATACGGTTAGTTGGTCGCGACCATCCGGGCGATACCCGCACCGTCGCGCACCAGCGGGCTGAGGCCAGCGGACGCGGCGATGGCGTCACTCGCGCCGCACATCGCCAGCCAGTTCGCGAGCAGCCGGTGGCCGCCCTCGGTGAGCACGCTCTCTGGATGGAATTGCACCCCATGCAGCGGCAGCTCTCGATGGCGCACAGCCATGATGATGCCCGAGGCCGTATGCCCGTTCGCCACCAGCTCGTCGGGCAGCGTCGGCGGGTCTATGGCCAGCGAGTGATAGCGCGTCGCGGTGAAAGGCGAGGCCAGCGAGTCGAGCACACCCGTGCCGTCGTGGATGACGCGCGAGGTCTTGCCGTGCAACAACTCCGGCGCCCGGCCGACCGTCGCACCGGTGACCACACCGAGGGCTTGGTGGCCCAGACATACGCCTAGCATCGGTTGAGCGCGCTCGCCGCAGGCTTCGATCATCGCCATGGAGACGCCGGCGTCTTCGGGGGTACCGGGTCCGGGCGAGATGAGCACACCGTCGAAATCGGCTCCGTCGGCGGGCGCGATCTCGTCATTGCGCACGACCTCGGTATCCGCGCCGAGTTGCTGTAGATAGCCGACGATCGTGAAGACGAAACTGTCGTAGTTGTCGACGACGAGGATCCGGGTCACCAGCTCAGCCTAAGGCTGCACGAGACTCAGGCGGGGCCGAATCGGCCCCTCGACGGGGCTGAACCGGCCTCTCGACGCGGAGCGGGGGGGTCAGCGGACGGCGCGGGCGTAGGTGTTGTCCAGGGTCGCGGCATACCCCGGGAAGGTCTTCTCGCCGGTGCGCTCGACGGCATAACCGAGGCCGAGGGCGGCGACATACTCCTGATATCGCTGGATCTGCGGGTCGCCGGCAAGCGCGGCTTCGAGCGCATCCGGATCGCCGATCGCGCTGATCACGAAGGGCGGAGAGTAGACCCGGCCGCGCAGGATCAGGGTGTTGCCGACGCACCGCACCGCACTGGTGGCGATCACCCGCTGATCCATGATCGTCATCGCCTCGGCGCCGCCGCGCCACAGGGCATTGACGACGGCCTGGACGTCTTGCTGGTGGACGACGATGTCGTTGACATTGGCCCAGTCGGGCAACTCCTCGCTGGTCAGCGCCGAGTCGTTGAGGGCCACGGTGACTGTCGGGCCGTGGACGGGGACGGTGCCCACGTCCTCGCCGAGCCGCTCGACCGTGGCGGTCAGCCCGGTGAGCTCCGCATTGGCCGGCGCGGCCGCCGCAGCCGCCGCGTCCACTTGCGCCTGCAGTCTTTCGATCTGGGCGATGCGCCGGGCATTAGCTAGTTGCCGCTCCCGGATCAGCTCGGGCAGCCCGGTCGCGTCGCCGCGCAGATCGGTGCCCCGGGCGGCCACGCTGCTGACGGTGAGCATGACCCCGGCGAGCACCCCGACAAGCGGCACGAGCACCGACCAGCGGGTCGGGCGCCGCGTCAGCACGAGCGCGCGATTGCGGCGAGCGGGGCTGATCGGGGTCGGCATGATGCCTCAACGATAAGTGCGCGGCTAGACCGGCGCGCGCCGCGACCAGCTCGGTGGCCCGGGATAGGTCGATTACCCTAGGCGCCAAAGCCGTTCATAGGGAGTTGATCTTCGTGCCAGAGTCCAAGGGCCGCGACAAGGCGTCGTACACCCCGCCCCCGGAGGCGCGCACCACCAAGGTCGCCCCGTCATCGCCGCCCTGGTTCGCCCCGGTGATGCTGACACTGATGGTCCTCGGCCTGCTCTGGGTCGTCGTCTTCTATGTCACGCAACAGAAGTATCCGGTCCCGTCGATTGGCCGCTGGAATCTCGCGGCCGGCTTCGGGCTGATGATGGCGGGCTTCATGATGACCACGCGCTGGAAATAGTCCCCCGTTATCCCCAGGGTTATCCACGATTGGGGGTTGTCCACCGGGTTCTCCACACCTGGGGACGAACTACACGACTGTGATTCGACAGATGTGCTAGGCCGCGGCTTACCCGATGAGATAGCGGGCAGCACCGGCGAGGGCGACGGCGGCGGTGACGCCGGCCGCACCGGCATACGTCAGGGTCGCCTTGCCCTTGCTGCGCGCGAACACCCAGGCAAGGAGCATGCCCGTCACGAAGCCGCCCACGTGGGCCTGCCAGGCAATATTGGGATAGAGGATCGGCAAAAGGGCGTTGATCGCCAGGTTGATCCAGATGCCCTGAGTGCCGCGCCCGAGCGAACGGTTGAGCACGATCACCGCACCGAAGAGGCCGAAAACCGCACCCGAGGCGCCGACGACCCCGACACGCGAATCCAGCGGCGTCATCAGCACATACGCGACCCCGCCGCCGAGGGCGCTGATCAGATAGAGCAGAGCGAATCGCAGACGCCCGAGCATGGGTTCGAGATAGCCGCCGAGCATCCACAGGGCGAACATATTGAACAGGATGTGCATCAGCGGCCCGTGAAGGAAGGCCGAGGTAACAAAGCGCCACGGCTCCCGTTCGCCGATCGCCGGCGCCAGCGCGAAGGTCTGGAAGAGCCATGAACTGCGGCTCAGATATTCGGCGACCCACACCCCCACGCAGATCGCGACGATGACCATCGTGACCAGCGGCCGGTCGCCGCCTGTCGGCGCGCCAAGCACGGTGCGGGTGCGCGGATGCTCGCGCGCACTCTGCGCGACGCAGGAGACGCATTGGACGCCGACGGCCGCCGGTCGCTGGCATTCGGGGCAGGTGGGCTGCCCGCAGCGCTGGCACCGGACATAGCTGATCCGGTCGGGATGACGCGGGCATACCGGCGGTGCGTCCGCCCGATTGTCGTATGACGCGTGCTCGCTCACCGCGGGCCGCCCACCTGCTCCTGACCTCGCCTGATCAGTCGATCGTCACGCTCTCGATGACGACCGGTTCGACGGGCTTGTCCCCCGCGCCGGTCCGAACGGCGGCGATGGCATTGACGACGCCGCGGCTGGCCTCGTCGGCGACCTCGCCGAAAATCGTGTGCTTGCCCTGCAACCAGGGGGTGGGCTCGACGGTGATGAAGAACTGCGAGCCATTGGTGCCGCGGCCCATGCGCTTGCCCGCGTTGGCCATGGCCAGCAGATAGGGCTTGCCGAAGGTGAGCTCGGGGTGAATCTCGTCATCGAAGCTGTAGCCGGGGCCGCCGATCCCCTGACCGAGGGGGCAGCCGCCCTGGATCATGAAGCCGGGAATGATCCGGTGGAAGCCCAGGCCGTCGAAGTAGGGCGTCGGGTTGGTGCGCCCGGCGTCGTCCTTGTACTCCTTGGTGCCGGTGGCCAGACCGGTGAAGTTGGCCACCGTCTTGGGGGCTTGGTTCTCGAAGAGGTCGATCACGATATCGCCGTGATTGGTGTGCAGGGTTGCCTTCATGCGCGCCATTCAAACATGTTTGGCAGGGACCTCCCTGCGCCCCCGGAGCGAAAACACGGCAGGATGGAGGCCGGAAAATCCCTCAAGGAGGACACATGCTTTGCAGTAAGCCCAAGTCGAAGGCCGAGGTGGCCAAGGACGCCGTCACCGAGCGCGTGAGCGCCGTCGCCGAGCGCGCGGCAGATGTGCGTGACCGAGCGGCCGAGGCGCGCGACCACGCGGCCGGCGCGGCGAGTGACCGGGCGGCCTTGGTCG
>NZ_DAOQZV010000289.1:0-3690 GCF_035343835.1 Nostocoides sp.
GGGTCAGGGTGCCGGCCTTCTCCAGCATCGACCCCGACACGTCGACGACACTAAGGACCTGCTGACGCCGCGAGATCCGCTGCATGTCCCGCACGATCTGCACGAAGCCCGGCTGCTCGATGGTGACGGGGGCGCTGGGCAAGGTGACCGGGATGCCGTCGACCAGTGGAGCAGACAAGGTCGCGTCGGGGCCGCGGTAGCCGGCCTTGGCGAAGACCTCCTGCGCCGCCGGCGTCACCAAAGCGGCTTCGAGAGCCTGCGCCGTCTTGGTGTTGGCGCCCTTTTCGAAGGCCTTCTCGACCGGGATCTGGCTGCGGACGATCTCGAAGAAGGCGTCGCTGATCGAGTCGGTGCCGCCGGGCAGGTTGGCGAACTGCTGCCATACGGCCGCGAAGGCCAGGGCAGTCGGCGTCGACTCGCGCACGTCGGCGGCGCTCAAGGGAAGAGTCGCCAGGCCGTCGATCCACGCGTGGGGGCCGGTGGTCTTGGCGCTGGCCAGCGGCTTGGGAACGGCGAGCACCACCGGCGTGGTCGCGAAGGACGCGCCGGGGTGGTCTGCGGCATCTCGCCATTGGTCTTGCGGCGGCCGTTGTAGAGGTCCTCCCAGGCCGAGGCGTCGTCGATCCAGAGCTGCTGGGTGACCTGGCCGTTCGAAGCATCGTCGACGAAGTCGCCCGATCGGATGGGGGCGAGCGTGACCTCAGCGCACAGCTTCGCCGCGTCCAACACCGTCCGCCCCCATTTTTGACTCGTCCCGGGCGCGCGACGTGCTCGCTCGGAAGCGGCAGTTCGCACGCAGAACATCGCCGAGAAACTGTCCGCCGGTAACCTCGACGGGCGTGACCGAGTAGCTTTCCGGGCACCGCGGGAGCGTGGCGCCAGGGCTCCCCGGGTAGGAATCGAACCTACGTCGCTAATCCTGATTCAAAGTCAGGCGGGCCCTGCCAGCAGACCAACCGGGGATCACGCACCCCGAATGGGTGCGCGTCAAGGGTAGTCGAGCGGGCACAATGGTTTGGTGAGCGCATCCGGCGGCCGGCCCCGACGGGGCGAGCGTTCGCGGATGACGGGCACTCAGCGGCGCGAGCAATTGATCGAAGTCGGCCGGCATACCTTCGCGGAGCGGGGCTTCGAGGGCACCAGCGTCGAGGAGATCGCCGCGACCGCCAAGGTCTCGAAACCCGTTGTCTACGAACACTTCGGCGGCAAAGAGGGCCTGTATGCCGTGGTCGTCGACCGCGAGATCGCCGACCTGACCGCGCGCATCACCGACACCTTGACGGCCCCCGCGAGCCCGCGCGTGCTGATCGAGCAAGCGGCGATGGCGCTGCTGACCTATATCGAGGACGAGCCCGATGGCTTCCGGATCCTGGTGCGGGATTCGCCGCCGGGACAGCAGACCGGCTCCTTCGCCAGCTTGATGAGCGATGTGGCCAGTCAGGTCGAGCACATCATGGTGGCGCAGTTCAAGCACCGGAAGCTGGACCCCAAGGCCGCCCCGATGTATGCCCAGATGCTCGTGGGCATGGTGGCGCTGACCGGCCAGTGGTGGATGGACTCGAACCGCAAGTTCGGGCGCAGCGATGTCGCCGCCCACCTGGTGAATCTGGCCTGGAACGGGCTGGCTGGGCTCGAGCAGTCACCCGTCCTGCGCGGACCCGAGCAGCCCTCTTCGGCGTGAGGCACGGCGACCGCAGATTCTCTGAAGCATCGCCGTTGTGACCTCCACGACCATGCCTCGTCAACAACGGACTCTTTGGCCCCTCGCCCGTGGAAGTCGGTTAGCGTCGATGGCAATCGGCGACCGCGTACGCGAGCGCGTCCGATGTCGACAAGGCGCAGCCTCGCCCCTCTTGGCGAGCATCACTAGGTCAGGCGAAGCGCTGGCATACCGAAAAGATGCGCCGGAAGGGCAGGATCACGCCCGCGGAAGTGCGGGGATAGGCCTGGCGCAACTCGGCGGCATACGCATCGACGAAGGCGGCGCGCTCGGCCGCGTCGGTGAGTAGGTCGATAACCGGGCGTAGGCCGGTGCTGCGCACCCATTCCAGTACCGGATCGCTCTGCTCCCCCGCCGGGTCGAGCAGGTGCAGGTAGGTCGTCTCCCAGGCGTCGACGACGCAGCTGGCGCGGGTCAGCAGTTGCAGATAGGTCGCCGGTTCGGCCGATCCGCCGCGCTCGAGTGCGGCGAGCAACTCACCGGCCCGCGGCTGGCGGGCGGCGACCTCGCGCATCAGCCGGTGGCTGGGTGCCGAGAAGTTGCCCGGCACCTGCAGGGCCAGCCAGCCGCCCGGTGCGAGCGCGTCGACCCAGGTGGGGAGGAGTTTGAGGTGGTTGGGAATCCACTGGAGCACCGCATTGGTGACGATCACATCCGGTCGTGCGCCGAGTTCGTCGATATCCCAGACCGCCAGATCGGCGCGGATCCACTCGACCCGCCCGTCCGGGTCCAGGGCATGCGCCGCGTCGAGCATCTGCTGGGACGAGTCGACGCCGACGACCCGCGCGTCCGGCCACCGCTGCGCGAGCGCGAGCGTGAGCGGGCCATTGCCGCACCCGAGGTCGACGACCAGATGCGGCGCCTCGGCGCGGACCCGTGCGGTCAACTCGTAGAAGGGACGCGAGCGCTCGTCAGCAAACTTGGCGTATTGGTTCGGATCCCAGCGCGTCGACATCGCGTCCCATCCCTTCAGCGGCCGATTATCTCGACGTCAAGATACTTGGTGCCTAGAGTATGCCTGTGAACCCGCCCGATGACGTCGATCTGATCGTCGCGGCGTGGCAACGCGAACGGCCCGATCTCGACGTCGCACCGCTGCAGGTGCTCTCGCGCGTGAGCCGGCTGGCCAAGCGGCTGGACCTGGCCCGAGCGGGGGCCTTCGCCGGGCTCGGGCTGGAGATATGGGAGTTCGACGTGCTCGCCGCCTTGCGCCGAACGGGTGCGCCCTACCGGCTCTCTCCCGGCGCCCTGGTCGAGGCCACCTTGGTGACCAGCGGGACGATGACCAACCGGGTCGACCGGCTGCTCGCCCGCGAGCTGGTCACGCGACAACCGTCGCCGACCGACCGGCGCGGTGTTCTCGTCGAGTTGACGCCCGCCGGGGTGCGGGCGGTCGACGGGGCCATGGAAGCGCTCCTCACTCGCGAACGCGCGGTGCTGGCGGGGCTGAGCGAGGCGGACCGGCGCGCGCTCGCCGGCTTCCTGCGCGAGCTGCAGGCGGGCCTGGACGCCCCCGAGTAGCTGCTGCGCACCAGCAAGACTGTGCGCTACAGCAAGACCCAGCGCAGCGACATCACGTTCGCGACCGACAACCGCCTCGTCGCGCACCTCGGAGGCGATCCGCACCCCCAGAGACCCCGCGCGGCACGGTCGAGGCGCTGGCTCACTCGGCGAGTTCGGCCTGGGCCAGCCAGTCCTCTTCGAGCGCCTCGCGCTCGGTGTCGACGGCGCGCAGGTCGGCGGAGAGGCGCACCATCGCCGCGTGATCGCTGGCCTGAGCCGCCATGTCCGTATGAATGCGCCCCGCCTTCTCGGTGAGCCGTTGCAGTTGACGTTCGATGCGGGCGAGATTCTTGCGGGCCTCGCGCTGCTGGGCCGGATTCGCGGCCGGCGGGCTCACGCCGCGGCCGCCCGGCTCGGACGCGGTCGAGGAACCAGTCGCCCCTGCGGCTGCGGGGCCAGGGGCCGAC
>NZ_DAOQZV010000290.1:0-3641 GCF_035343835.1 Nostocoides sp.
CTGATCATGTGGGGCTCGAATGTCCCGCTGACGCGCACCCCCGACGCGCACTGGATGACCGAGGCGCGCTATCGCGGCCAGAAGGTGCTCGCCGTCGCCCCCGACTATGCCGAGAACGTCAAGTTCGCCGACGAGTGGGTCTCCTGCAACCCGGGCGAGGACGCGGCCTTGGCGATGGCCATGGGACACGTCCTGCTCAAGGAGTATTTCGCCGACCGGCAGGTCGACTTCTTCGTCGACTACAACCGGCGATTCACCGACCTGCCCTTCCTGATTGCCCTGCAGGACAACGGGGATGGGACGTGGACCCAGGGCAAGAATCTCGTCGCCGGTGACCTCGACATCCCAGAGAAGAACTCCGAGAACGCCATGTGGAAGCCCGCGATCTTCGACGCGGCAACCGGATCGGTGGCGATCCCCAACGGCTCCCTCGGCTTCCGCTTCGGCGAGGAAGGCTGGGGGAAGTGGAATCTCGACCTCGGTGACCTCGTGCCCGCACTGAGCCTGTATGACGCGCGGGAGGACACCGCCCTCGTCAACTTCGCGCGCTTCGACGCACCCGACGGCCACGTTGCGTATGAAGCGCGCGGCGTCCCCGTGCGACGCGTCGGTGACCATGTCGTCACCACGGTGCTCGACCTGCTGCTCGCCCACTACGGCGTCGAGCGAGAGGGACTTCCGGGCCGTTGGCCGACAGGCTACGACGACCCGAGCGCGCCGGCCACGCCGGCCTGGCAGGAGCGCTTCACCTCCGTCCCGGCTCAGCAGGTCACCCGGTTGGCGCGTGAGTGGGCGCAGAACGCGATCGACACCGGGGGGCGCGGCATGATCCTGATGGGTGCCGGCGCCAATCACTGGTATCACTCGGATCAGATCTACCGGGCCATGCTGCTGCTGACGACGATCACCGGGTGCCAGGGGCGCAATGGCGGCGGGTGGGCGCACTATGTCGGGCAAGAGAAGATCCGGCCCATCATGGGCTTCCAGCACATGGCGTTCGCCCTGGACTGGCACCGGCCGCCGCGCCACATGAACCAGACGGCCTATTGGTATGTCAACACCAGCCAATACCGCTATGACACCTTCACCGCCGATGACACCAACTGCGGCACGGGGATGTTCGCCGGCAAGAGCGTCATCGATCTGATCGCCCAATCGGTCCGGCTCGGCTGGTCGCCCAGCTATCCGACCTTCACCAAGTCCAGCCTGGCCCTCGCCGACGAGGCCGAAGCCGTCGGCATGGCCCCCGCGGATTATGTTGTGCAGCAACTGAAGTCGGGCGAGCTGAAGTTCGCGATCGAGGATCCGGAGGCGGAGGAAAACCATCCGCGCGTGCTGAGCCTGTGGCGCTCCAACCTCTTCGGCTCCAGCGCCAAGGGCAATGAATACTTCCTGCGCCACCTGCTCGGCACCGACGATGCCTGCACCGCCGTGGAAGCACCGGAGGGCAAGCGCCCGACGACGATCACGTGGACCGACCGGGCGGCCGAGGGCAAACTCGACTTGCTCACCACCCTCGACTTCCGGATGACGAGTTCGACGCTGCTCTCCGATGTCGTCCTCCCGGCGGCCACGTGGTATGAGAAACACGACCTGTCCACGACCGACATGCACCCCTTCGTGCACTCCTTCAACCCGGCGATCGCGCCGCCGTGGCAATCCAAGACCGACTGGGACACGTGGAAGGCGATCGCCAAGCGCTTCTCCGAGCTCGCCGTGGATCACCTCGGTGTCCGCAAGGACGTCGTCGCCAAGCCGCTCTGGCACGACACGCCCGAGGCGATGGCCACCGTGCACGGCCGAGTCCTCGACTGGCGCACCGGTGAGGTGGAGCCGGTCCCCGGCAAGACCATGCCTGTTCTCGCTGTCGCAGAACGGAATTACCCGGCGACCTACGAGAAGATGACGTCGATCGGCCCGCTGATGGAGAACGTCGGGATGCTCACCAAGGGCGTCCCGTACGACGTCAAGCGCGAGATCGGCATCCTGCGGCAACGCAATGGCACGGCCACGACCGGAGCGGGCGCCGGGCAACCCAAGGTCGAGACCGATGTGCAGTTGGCCGACGCCATCCTGCACCTCTCGGGGACGACGAACGGCCACCTCGCGACGCTCGGCTTCACCAATGTCGAGAAGCGAACGGGCACGCAGTTGCACGACCTATCGGCCGAGCACGAGGGCAAGCAGATCACCTTCGCCGACACTCAGATCCAGCCGGTGCCGGTCATCACGTCACCGGAATGGTCCGGATCGGAGTCCGGGGGTCGGCGCTATGCCCCGTTCACCATCAATATCGAGCGCTCCAAGCCCTTCCACACGCTCACCGGCCGCCAGCACTTCTATCTCGATCACGACTGGATGATCGGGATGGGTGAATCCCTGCCCGTCTATCGGCCACCGCTGAATATGACGTTGTTGTTCGGAGAGAAGCCGATCGGCGAGCAGAACGAGCACGGCATCTCGGTGCGCTATCTGACGCCGCACAACAAGTGGTCCATCCACTCCGAATACCAGGACAACCTCTTCATGCTCAGCCTCTCCCGAGGCGGGCAGACGATCTGGATGTCCGATGTCGACGCAGCGAAGGTCGGGATCACGGACAACGACTGGGTCGAGGCGGTCAACCGCAATGGCGTGGTCGCGGCCCGCGCGATCGTCAGCCACCGGATGCCCGAGGGCACCGTCTATATGCACCACGCTCAGGACCGCCTCATCGACGTCCCGCTCACCGAACGCGACGGCAAGCGCGGCGGCATACACAACTCGCTGACCCGGATCATGATCAAGCCGAGCCACATCATCGGCGGCTATGCGCAGCTCGCCTACTTCTTCAACTACATCGGGCCGATCGGTTCCAACCGCGACGAAGTCACCATGATCCGCCGCCGCACCGACCAGAAGGTTGAGTACTGACATGCGTGTAATGGCGCAGATGGCCATGGTGATGAACCTCGACAAGTGCATCGGGTGCCACACCTGCTCGGTCACCTGCAAGCAGGCGTGGACCAACCGGACGGGCACCGAGTATGTGTGGTTCAACAATGTCGAGACGCGGCCCGGCCTCGGCTACCCGCGCCGCTACGAGGACCAGGAGGAGTGGCAGGGCGGCTGGGTGCGCAAGGGCAATGGCAAGCTCACCCTGCGCTCCGGATCGCGCCTGAAGAAGCTCGCGTCGATCTTCAGCAACCCCAAGTTGCCGACGATCGAGGACTACTACGAGCCGTGGACCTACGACTACGAGACCCTGCTCAACTCCCCGCAGCAGAAGAACTTCCCTGTCGCGCAGCCCCATTCGCTGATCAGCGGCAAGAAGATGAATGTCTCTTGGTCGGCCAACTGGGATGACGACCTCGGCGGTGCGCCGCAGTACGGCCCCAAGGATGTGATGCTCAAGGGCATCGAGGACAAGGTCAAGTTCGAGTTCGAGCAGACCTTCATGTTCTATCTGCCGCGCATCTGCGAGCACTGTCTCAACCCCTCGTGCGCGGCGTCCTGCCCGAGTGGGGCGATCTACAAGCGCACCGAGGACGGCATCGTCCTGGTCGATCAGGACAAGTGCCGCGGCTGGCGCATGTGCATCAGCGGGTGCCCCTACAAGAAGGTCTACTTCAACCACAAGACCGGCAAGGCCGAGAAGTGCA
>NZ_DAOQZV010000291.1:0-3637 GCF_035343835.1 Nostocoides sp.
CCTCGACGATCCCGCCGAGCGTGTCGCCATCCTTCTTCGCCGCCTCGACTTCGGCGATCATCGCGGCGGAGCCGGCCGCGTCCAGCGTGCGCACCGGGTCTGCGTCCAGCGCGTCGACGTCATCGGGGGTCGGCAGCGCCGCATCCGGGCCGACCGAGGCCGTCCCGATAGAGATCGTGTGGCTCACGAGGCGGATGCCGTATGCCTGAGCCAACAGCTGAGCGGCCACCTCGCCGAGCGCGACCCGCGCCGCCGTCTCGCGGGCCGAGGCCCGCTCGAGGATCGGGCGGGCATCCTCGAAGCCGTATTTCTGCATCCCCACCAGGTCCGCGTGTCCCGGCCGCGGCCGGGTCAACGGCCGGTTGCGCCCGATCTCCTGGGGAGCGTTGACGTCACCGGACGCGGCATACGCCTCATCGCTGACCGGGTCCGCGGCCATCACGGTCTGCCACTTCGGCCACTCACTGTTGCCGATCATGATCGCGACCGGCGAACCGATCGTCAGCCCGTGCCGGACGCCCCCGAGGAAGGTCACGACATCCTGCTCGAACGCCATCCGGGCACCCCGGCCGAAACCGAGCCGCCGGCGCGCCAGGGCGCCCTGCACGTCGGTCGTGGTCACTTCGATCCCCGCCGGGAAGCCCTCGATCGTCGCCACGAGCGCCTGCCCGTGCGACTCACCCGCGGTCAGCCAACGCACCATGTGCGGAATCCTCGCACGCGCCCCCGACAGCCTCCGCCTTCGTCCATGCGCACCGACGGAACCAACCGCCCAGGGGCGCGCCTCAATCTCCCAGGGCCGCCCGGCGGGACAGTTCGGCCCACCCTTCCTTCAGCAGCACCCCCGCGTCGGGCCGGAACCCGGTCATCAATTGCACCTGCTCGACCGCCTGATGCACGAGCATGTCGAGGCCGCTGACCACCTCAGCCCCCACCGCCTCCGCCGCCCGCGCCAGGGGCGTCGGCCAACCCGCATAGACCACGTCCAGCACCACGACCCCGCCGCCCGGGCCGCAACCCCGAACGCAGCCCGGACCAGTCCCGCTCCCCCGCAGCACCTCCGCCGCCCCCAGCGCACCCGCCACCGGGAGCGTCGAGACCACGAGCCCCGCAGCCACCCCAGGCCACCCCGCCAAATCCCTGACCGTCAACTCGACATCGAGCCCCCCCGCCAGCTCCCCCAGCGACGCCCACGCCTTCTCCGGATTCCGCGCGCACACAGTCACCCGGCGGCACCCCAACTCCCGCAACGCGATCAGCGCAGACCGCGCTGTCGCCCCCGCCCCAAGGATCACCCCGCTCGGAGAATCCGCGGCTCCAGAGTTCGCGCGCCAGGAGGCCACCCTGTTGTGCGATGCGTTGGGTGCGAAAGGTGAGGAGTCAGGAAAGTGGCGGGGCGAGGCGGAAGCAGAGGGGCAGTCGCGACCCGAGCGTCGCTCTGCGACCGAGGGTCGTGTCTCCTGCCCCGGCGCTTCTGCCTCGTCCCGCCACCGCACGCTCAAACTCGTGGCACCCCCGAGGGCCGCCACGATCCCCGCGATATCGGTGTTGTCGGCGTCCCAACCGCCGTCGGCGCGCCGGACCAGCGTGTTGATCGCGCCCGCCAACCGCGCGCGTTCCGACACGAGGGACGCTACGGTGAACGCCACCTGCTTCAGCGGCATCGTCAGCGAGAGTCCGCGCACGTCCGCGCCCAACCCGGCCACGAAGGCCGGGAAGCCGGCCTCGTCGACGTCAGCCGCGTCATACGTCCAGTCGGTCAACCCCAGCGACGCATAGGCCGCGCGGTGCAGGACCGGCGAGAGCGAGTGCCGGATCGGCGATCCGAGGACGAAGGCCCGCGGCACGAGGTCAGTCCCGAGGGGTCAGCCGAAGCACTTGGCTTCGGGGTGCTTCTTGCACCAGGCGACGAACTCCTCGGAATTCTTCACCTGCTCCTCCAGAGTCACCGCGAACTTCGTCTCGCCCGTCGAGGGGTTGACGGTCACGAAGTAGAACCACGGCCCGTCGGCCGGATGCGCGACGGCGTCGATGGAGTCGCGGCCCGGATTCGAGATCGGGCCGGGCGGCAGGCCCTTGTGGATCTTGGTGTTGTAGGGATTCGACGCGTCGGCCCGCTCGGCCTCGGTCGGCGCGACGGCACGCCGCTTGGCGCCGTAGGATACGGTGGCGTCGGAGTCCAGGCGGCCGACGGTGCCGGCGGTGGGCTGCTCGAGGCGGTTGATGAAGACGCGGGCGACCTTGCGCCGGTCATTGCTCGACCCGGCCTCGGACTCGACGATGGAGGCCAGGATCATCGTCTTCTCCCAGTCGGCCTCGTCGATCTTCTCGCCCTTCATCACCTCGACAGCCTTGGCCACCATCAGCTTCAGTTGCTGCTCGGCGGTCGCTTTGGGCGGGAACTCGTAGGTCGCGGGGAAGAGCCAGCCCTCGACATTGCCCTTCGCGGCGGCCGGGAGCCCGAGAGCCTTGACGTCCTTGGCTGCGGACTCATAGTCCTTGACAGGCACCTCTGTCGCCTTAGACAACCGCTTGTAGATCTCGCTCGCCCACAGCCCCTCAGGGATGGTCACGCGGGGATTGGTGCGGTGCTTGGGGTCGGCCAGCCACTTCAGGGCGTCTATGGCCTTCATCTGCTCTTTCAGCGTGTAGCTGCCCGGCTGAATCGCCTGCGCGAGTCGTGGGCTGTCGCTGGAGGCCTTCACGAACGCGGACGTCGTCTTGATGACGTCGGCACGCACCAGGGTCGAGGCGATCTGGCGCCCGCTGTCGCCTTCGTTGACGACGATGTCGGCCTCGCCGCTGCCTGGGCCGGGATAGTCCTCCGAGGCGGTGAACTTCGCGATCGCCGGCTTGGCGATCCGGTAGACGCCGTAGCCACCGCCGATGACGACGGCGAGCGAGATCAACAGCGCGGTGAGGGACTGGAAGGTCCGCCGCGGTGGCTTGGGCCGGGCGGCCTCGGCCGACCCGCCACCACCGAAGATCTCCTGATCGAGACGCTGCGTCACTGCGCGCTGCCCTTTCGTCGCGGCTTACGCCGTGGCTTGGTCGCCGGGCTGCCGGCGGGTGCGCCGGTGG
Source organism: Nostocoides sp. (assembly GCF_035343835.1). NCBI lineage: Bacteria > Bacillati > Actinomycetota > Actinomycetes > Micrococcales > Intrasporangiaceae > Nostocoides > Nostocoides sp. The sequence goes on from NZ_DAOQZV010000291.1 coordinate 3,082, forward strand.
CCCGTTCCTGATCCAACGCTGTCTGCAGGATGAGCACCGCAGCCGCCTGGTCGACGACCCGCCGCTGCGCCCGGCCCGAGACCCCACTGGATCGCAGGTTGCGATGTGCGTCCACGGTCGTCAGCCGCTCGTCGATCAGGCGGACCGGCACCGGTGCACACACATTGGCAACCACGAGAGCATAACTGCGCGCACCGACAGTGGCCGCGCCATCCACGCCGTCGAGTGAGCGCGGCAAGCCGACGACCACCTCGATGACCTGGTGCTCGGCGACCAACCGCGCCACCTCGGCGATATCGGCCGGTATGCCGTGGCTCACCTCGGGTGCCCGCGACACGGTCACGAGTGGGTAGGCGAGGATGCCGTCGGGATCGCACGCCGCGATCCCGACCCGCACGCTGCCGACGTCGATCCCGAGACGGGCCCCGCGCCGCATACGTCAGCGGCTCCCGAGGGCCGCCTCGACGGCCGCGAGCGCGGCCGGGATGGCTGTGACGTCCTGCCCGCCACCCTGGGCGAGATCGTCCTTGCCACCGCCGCCACCGCCGAGGACGCC
>NZ_DAOQZV010000292.1:0-3629 GCF_035343835.1 Nostocoides sp.
CCCCGCGGGCGTCGCCAGCATCGTCCTGCCCGGCTGATGGCGCGACCGGCCCGCCCACCGGTCGCGCCGACGCGACTGGACGTCATCGCCTCGCTCGCCCGCGGCATACCGCCGAAGGACAAGGGTTTCGCCCCCACCCTGCTGCGCGCACGGATCGGCAGCGGCCGCGATGTGCTGGCGTATGCCGCGACCAAGGGCGCGCTCGTCGCCGACGGCCTCGACGGGCTCGGCCTGCGTGCGGCCGGTGCCGCACCTGACGGTGCCACCGGAGGCGCTGCGCGCACCGCCGACTTCCGCGAGATCGCCAACTACGAACCCGAGCTGGTCGCGGCATACGCGCAGGTCAGCGCCCTTCAGTTCGGTGATGCGCGCGGGCGCGCGGTGGCGATCGGGCTCTATCGCCTCCTGCACGAGGCGGGTTCGCTGGCGCGGCTGAAGCGTCGTCACCTCGATCTCTATCCGCAGTTGCTCTTCGCTACCGGTGCGTATGCCGAGGTGCCCGGCGCTCAGGTCGGCAAGCTGACGCCGTCGGTCGCCGCCTTCTTGGGAGCCGACCTGCTCGGCCCGGCAGCTGGTGGTCGCGCTCGAGCCGACTGGCTGGCGTCGCTGTCCGCTGCTCTGATCAGCAGCCCCGAGACCGTGCCCGTGGGGCTGCTCGGCGAAGGGCCGACGCTTTTTGACGCGCTCACCGCCGGGGCCGTGACGACGCCGGTCACCGGCCCGTTGATCACGGTGATCACCAGCGCCTACAACCCCGGTCAGCCGCTCCTGACCGCCGCGCGGTCGATGGTCGAACAGACCTGGCAGGACTGGGAGTTACTGGTCGTCGATGACGCGTCCCCAGCGCCCCAGCCGGGCGTGTTGGAGGCGGTCGAGGCACTCGATCCGCGCATCCGGGTGATCCGCAAGGCCGTCAACGGGGGCACCTATCGCTGCCGCAACACCGCGATGCGCCAAGCCCGCGGCGGCTTCATCACCTGCCTGGATTCCGATGACTGGGCGCACCCCCAGCGACTCGAACTCGGGGTGGCGCCGCTGCTGGCGCAGCCCGGCTTGATGGCGACCCGGTCCCTCGGTGTGCGGGCCGACGAGTCGCTCACCGTCACGCGCCCAGGCTATGCCGGCCCCTTCGTGGCCGCGTCCGCACTGCTCTTCCGCGGGCCGGAGGTGATGGGCCGGATCGGATTCTTCGACACCATCCGCAAGGCCGCCGACACCGAATACGCCCGGCGCATCGAGGCGGCATTTGGTCAGCGCGTGCTCGACATCCCGAACGACATCCTGACCATACTGCGCAGCAGCACCGAATCGCTGTCGGCGGACGACTTCGCGGCCGGCTGGCGGCACGAGGCACGACCGGCCTACAAGCAGGCCTACACGCGTTGGCACGAGGCGATCAATCACACCGGCGCTGACCCATTCCTCGACCCCGACGCGGCACGTACCTTCCCGGCGCCCCGGCGCTGGACCCGGCCGGTGGACGCGAAACTCGCTGCGCCGCAACACATCGACTTGGTTATCGCGGGTGATTGGCGACGCTACGGCGGGCCGCAGGTCTCGATGATGAACGAGATCGCAGCGGCGCTGGCGGCAGGGTTGCGGGTGGCGGTGATGCATATCGAGGCGCTGCGCTTCTACACCAGCCAGGACCAACCCCTGTGCGAGCCGGTGCAGGACCTGATCTCGAGTTCAGCCGTGGAGCGAGTCTTTCCCGATGACGACATCGATGTCGACATCCTGCTGATCCGCTATCCCCCGATCCTGCAGTTCCCTCCGTCGCTGCCGCGGACGTTCACCCCGCGCCGGCTTTTCGTGATGGCGAACCAGGCCCCGCACGAGCCCGACGGTTCCGATCCGCGCTATGTGCCGGCGGACGTGACCGCGCATGCCGAGGGGCTCTTCGGCGTTGTGCCGCAGTGGATTCCGCAGGGCCCGACGATCCGACGCATCCTGGAGGCGGAGCTGCCACCGGGGCTGGTGACCGACTGGGACAACCCGGGGTTGATCGACGTCGACGCCTGGCACGTCCGTTCCGAACGACCGGTGGCCGAGCGCCCGGTCGTGGGCCGCTTCTCCCGCGACAACCCAATCAAATTCCCCGATGACCCCGCCGACCTGCTGGCGGCCTACGCGCTCCCCGAGCCGTATGCCGTGCGGATGATGGGTGCCACCGCCACGGTCCCGGCCTTGCTCAAGCAGGCCGACGCCGCGATGCCCGCGAACTGGACTCTCCTAGAGCACAAGGAGAAGGACGTCCGCGAGTTCCTCAGTGGGGTCGACTTCGTTGTCTACATGGACAACCCGAATGCGCACGAGGCGTTCGGGCGTGCGCTGCTGGAGTCCGCCACCTGCGGGGCCGTCGTGATCGCCGCCCCGAAGCACGCCGACACCTTCGGCGAGGCATGTGTGTATGCCGAGCCAGCCGGCGTGCGCGCGTTGCTCGACGCCTTCGTCGCCAACCCGCCGGCGTATGCCGCTCAGGTCGCCCGCTCGCAAGCCTGGGTCCGCGACCACTTCAGCACGGAGCGCTTCGCCGAGCGGATGCACGAGGTGCTGGGCGCGATCCGCACCGAATCGCCCTCGCCCGCAACAGCTGTCGACAGCGACGCACTCCCCCCGTCAGCGAGCGCCCTGCCCGGCCGGGCAGTCCAGTTGCCTGGCCCGGCGAGCCAACTGCCCGGCCCAGCAGGCCAGTTGCCTGGCCCGGCGGGCAAGCTGGACACCGAGCCTGACGAACCCGCCTGGGTGACCATCGCGTTGCGGCGCGGAGGCGACGGCGAGCATGCCGACTCACTGGCGGCACGGCATACGGGCGGGGAGGGGGGCCACGCGGCGGCGTTGGCGACCCTGCGCGACCTCGCCGACGCCCTCACCCCCGGCGCGTCGGTCACGCCCGAACTCGTGGCCCAGGCCGCCCGGCCCGGCGTCACCGCCATCGCCCAGCAGTGCAGTGGCGCCGTCACCCGTTTCCCGGTCAACACCCGCCACTAACCTCTGCTAGCAGGGTTTAGGTGACGTCGAGCAGGGTCTACCTTGCTGGACGTCACCTAACGTGTGCTGAGTCGGCACCGACCACCTCGAACGCGGATTGCCTCAGGCCATCCTGACCACGAGGTCGGCCGATTCGCGCCCGGCGATCACCAGGCGGGCGTTGGCCTCGTCATTGCGCATCACCCATTCACGCGCATCCTGCGGGGACTTGCCGAAAATCACGTGCCGGGCGATAAGCCGGTCGAGCCGCACCTCCTGATCGACGTCGACGAACCAGACCTCGTCGCACGCCGCCCGCGTCCGCGGCCACGGATCATCCTGCAACAGAAGGTAATTCCCTTCCGTCACGACGATATCGATCTCGGGCTCGACGGCGATGGCGCCGGCCAGGGGCTGCTCCAGGTCGCGCTCGAAGTTCGGGGCATAGATCGCCCGATCCCGGTCCCCGCGAAGCCGTTCCAGCAACACGGCATACCCGTCACCATCGAAGGTCGGCGGAGCGCCCTTGACCCGCCGCAGGCCGAGCCGGTCGAGCTGCACGTCGGCGAGGTGGAAGCCGTCCATCGGCACCTGGGCTGCGGCCACGCCCGCGGCTATCAGCTCCCCGACCACGGCCGCGGCGAGCGTGGACTTGCCCG
>NZ_DAOQZV010000293.1:0-3585 GCF_035343835.1 Nostocoides sp.
GCGCCCGTCCGGCCTGCGTCCGTCCCGGCTGCGCCGGCCGGCCCCTGCCCAGCCGAGCGATCGCCGCCCGCGGAGGCGTCGCTCGGTTCGTGCTCAGTGCTCAGTCGTCGTACCTGACGTCGTCGCCGTCGATGATGTGCATCGCGGCTTCCTCGGCGGAGGCGCCCGCCCCGTCGATGCCCACATCGGTGCCGTAGACGTCGCCCTCGATATCCGGGCCCAATCCCTGGTCGGGCGCGACCAACCGGCCGGCCCGCCGGTCGCCAATCTCGGCATCCCCGAGCCAATCCTCGTCGGCCGGTATGGCATCGGGGTCGTCGCCACCGAGCGGCTCGACATCCAGCCCCGACTCGTTCAGCGGCGCGCCATAGGCGGAGTCCGGATCGGGGACCTCTTGCAGCACTCGTTGGTCGATCGTCTCGTGGCCGGCCTGCTCGCTCGCCGTCACGCCGAAGGCGCGCGATCCGCGGTCGGTGTCGGCGGGGGAGTACCCACGGTCGAGGACATCGTCGATGCCGTCGTCGATGAGGGTGTCCTCGGGCTGCAGTTGGTCCTCGTCGTCGAGGCTGTAGGCCGTCAGGTCGTCATTGATCGATTCGGTCTGCTCGGACATGACCTCATTCTCCTTCCGGGGTGCTCGCGGCGGCCGTATGCCGCGCCGCCAGCTTCTCGGCGCTCGCGAGAGCCACGCAGGTGGCCACGCCGGCCATCGCTGTCTCGACATCCGCGAGCACGGGGAAGGACGGCGCGAGCCGGATATTGCGATCCCGCGGATCGTGACCGCCCGGGAAAGACGCCCCCGCCGGCGTCAGCACGATCCCAGCGGCCTTGGCCAGCGCGACCACCCGGCCGGCCGTCCCGTCCAGCACATCGAGATTGACGAAATACCCGCCCGTCGGCTTCGACCAGGTCGCCACTTCCAGGCCGTCGAGCTCCGCAGTCAGCGCGGCGTCCACTGCCGCGAACTTGGGCGCGAGGATCTCGCGGTGCTTGACCATCAGGTCGCGCACCCCCTGGGGCGTCTTGAAGTACTGCACATGCCGCAACTGGTTGAGCTTGTCCGGCCCGATCGAAGCGAACTGCTGATGGCGCAGATACCAGGCGACGTTCTCCGCGCTCGCGGCCAGGAAGGCGACACCGGCGCCGGCATACGTGATCTTGGAGGTGGACGCGAACATGATCGGCCGGTTGGGGTGACCCGCCCCGGAGCAGACGGAAAGGATGTCGACGCCCTTGGCCTCCTGCTCGGTCAGGTGGTGAAAGGCATAGGCGTTGTCCCAGAAGATCTTGAAGTCGGGTGCTGCCGTCGGCATCGCGGCCAGCCGCGACGCAACCTCCATGCTGATCACCGAGCCCGAGGGGTTGGCATAGGTCGGGACGATCCACATGCCCTTGATCGCGGCATCGGTTGCGACGAGTGCCTCGATCGCGTCCGCATCCGGACCGTCTGCGAGCATGTCGACCGGAATCATTTCGATGCCATAGGACGCCAGCATCGTGAAGTGGCGGTCATACCCCGGCACCGGGCAGATGAACTTCACCCGCTCCTCGCGCGCCCACGCCCGCGCCGAGTCGACGGCGCCGTGCAGCAGCATCTGCACGAGGCAGTCGTGCATCATCGTCAGGCTGGAGTTGCCCCCGGCGACCACCTGTTCCGGCTCGACCCACAGCAGATCCGCGAACATCTCGCGGATCTCCCGAATCCCGGTCAGCCCCCCGTAGTTGCGGCAGTCGACCCCGTCGCCGTCCTTGACCGTGACCGGCAGGTGCAAGAGTTCGTCGGAGAGGTCGAGTTGCGCCGTGCTCGGCTTCCCCCGCGTCAGATCGAGCGCCAGGCCGCGCTCCTGCAGCACGGTGTACGCGCGTTGCTGGGCGGCCAGGTAGTCGCGCAATTGCGCGGCGGACAGGGACGACAACGGCTGCTTCGCGTCACTCACCCGCCCATCGTTCCACTTTCCGTATGCCGTTCGCGAGCGGCCCCGAGGGCGGCCGCGGTTCGCGTGCACCCACGATCGTCCCGTATGCTGATCCCTGGTCCATGGCTGCTCCGGCATGCCCGCGACCACCCGGGAACCGTGTCTCCGACCCGCGCGTTCCCCTAGGGCAGTGGCTCAATTGGTAGAGCACCGGTCTCCAAAACCGGCGGTTGGGGGTTCGAGTCCCTCCTGCCCTGCGGTAACGGCCCGGCCGTAGTCCACCCAGAACGACCAGAAGCGAGTTGACCCGTGACCGACCTCGACGCCCCGGCCCGCGGTAGCGCGAGCCGCCCGGCCAAGAGCGGCAAGGGCCTGAGCCCGATCGCGCGGCTGCGCCTGTTCATCCGTCAGGTCATCGACGAGATGCGCAAGGTCGTGCGGCCGACGCGCGATGAGTTGATCAACTACACCCTGGTCGTCATCGTCTTCGTGACCTTCATGATGGCGTTGACCTCGGGTCTGGACTTCGGCTTCAGCAAACTCGTGATGTGGGTCTTCGGGGGCTGACCCCTCAGCCCGCGGGCCGGCGAGCGCCGTGCCACGAAGACCGCCAGCCCTGGCTCGAGAAGAACGTGAGGTAGTACACCGATGTCGCAGGACGTGAACGCTCCGCAGGAGCCCGAGGACTTCGACGCCGCCGCGATCGATGTGCGCGCCGACGACCTCGTCGCGACCGAGGCCGCCGACGTCGACCTCGAGGTCGGGACCCCCGAAGGCACCGATGCGGTGACCGAGGACGAGGCTCTGGCCGACGAAGCCGCGGACGACGATGCGTCCGCCGATGGCCACGCGCTCGAGGACGACCGGGCGCCCGCCGAAGGCCAGGTGCTCGAGGACGAGGACGGCGACCTGCTGCCCGCCGATCCCGTGGCGGCCTTCCGTGACGAGCTCAAGGCCAAGTACGGCGACTGGTATGTCATCCACTCCTACGCGGGCTACGAGAACCGCGTCAAGCACAACCTCGAGACTCGCATGACCTCCCTCAACATGGAGGACTACATCTTCGAGGTCCAGGTGCCGATGGAAGACGTCACCGAGATCAAGAACGGCCAGAAGAAGGTCGTGCACCGCGTCCGGTATGCCGGCTATGTCCTGGTCCGGATGGAGTTGACCGATGAGTCGTGGGGTGCCGTGCGGCATACGCCCGGGGTCACCGGCTTCGTCGGCAACGCGCACGCCCCCGTGCCGCTGAGCTTCGATGAGGTCTTCGACATGCTCAAGCCGGTCGACCTCGGCGCGGCCAAGCCCGCCAAGGGCGTGGCGGGCGGAGTGGGCGGCAAGGGCGGGACGACCACCATTGTCGACTTCGAGATCGGTGAGTCGGTCACGGTCATGGAAGGCCCCTTCGAGACCATGCCGGCCACGATCTCCGAGATCAACCCCGACACCCAGAAGCTCAAGGTGCTGGTCTCGATCTTCGGCCGCGAGACCCCGGTCGAACTCGGCTTCAGCCAGGTCGCCAAGATCTAAGACACGGGGCTCCGCCCCCGTTTCCCCCCGAACGCGCGGAGCTCGCTCCGCTCGCACAATTGAAGATTTCCGCCGAACCAGGCTGCAAGCTCGCGGTTCGGCGGTGCAACCGGGTCATCGCCCACGGCGTCGGCCCACG
>NZ_DAOQZV010000294.1:0-3559 GCF_035343835.1 Nostocoides sp.
CCAGCGACTCCGCGACCGCGATGGCCAGCTGGGGCGCCAGGGCATCGAGGGCCTGGGCCGCCGAGTAGCCGCCGAGGGTCGAGTCGTTCGCGAGCCGGCCGAGCTCGGCGACGACCTGGGCCGCAATTCGATCCAGCGCAGCGCGGTCGCCCGCGGCCAGGGCAGCTGCCAGGAGCTGGCGCAATTCTTCTGCGCGGGAACGGATCTCGCTCACCTCGGAGAGCGTGCGCGGGCTATCATTAACGCCCGATCGAGCACCCACAGCTGCGGGGAAATAGACATCGAAGAGCTCGTCGAAAAGACGTCGTTCGCCACTGCGACGCAAAAGGGCGCACGCGAAGGCGGCTCGAAGTCGCTCTCGATCCTCTAGGCCGAGAGCGACTGCAGCAGTGCCGGCGTCGATGATGTCTGACGTCCCGGCCGAGATCCCGTGATCGCGCAAAGCCGCGCCGAAGGTGACCAGTCGCTCGTGGAGTGGGTGCGGCGGGTCACCGGGCAAACTCCCAGCGACCCCGCCCGACGGGGCGCGGCCACCGCCGACGGTTCGGGGCCGGCCGGGGGGAGGGGCTGGCATCCGGCCCTCAGAGCTCCAAGGCGTGGCGGGCGCGCACGAGATCGTCCTGGTGCTTCAGCAGCACGCCCAGATTGTCGGCAACCACGTCGGGCGTCATCTCACGCGCGCCGAGAGCGACCAGAGTTCGGCCCCAGTCGACGCTCTCCGCGACCGACGGCGACTTGCGCAGCTTGAGAAGGCGAAGTCGATTGACAAGTCGCACAACGGATTCTGCGAGCGAGGCGTCCAGTTCGGGAACCTGGATCTGGACGATGCGCTGCTCGAGCTCGGGCTCGGGATAGTCGATGTGCAGAAAGAGGCAGCGTCGGCGCAGCGCCTCTGACAACTCGCGCGTCGCATTGGAGGTCAACACGACAAGCGGCCGCCGCTCGGCTCGGATCGTCCCGAGTTCGGGAACGGTGATCTGGAAGTCGCCGAGGATCTCCAGGAGCAGTCCCTCGATCTCCTGGTCGGCCTTGTCGAGTTCGTCGATGAGCAGCACCGTCTCGCCGGTTGTCCGGATCGCCTTCAGCAGGGGCCGCGGCAGAAGGAACTCTTCCGTGAAGATGTCGCCGCGTAGCTCGTCCCAGGAGTCGCCCTGCCCGGCGGTGATCCGGAGCAGCTGTTTGGCGTGATTCCACTCGTAGAGCGCGCGCGCCTCGTCCACGCCCTCATAGCACTGCAGGCGCACCAGGTCGCCGTCGATCGCGCTCGCAAGCGCCTTGGCGAGTTCGGTCTTCCCGACGCCCGCGGGCCCCTCGACGAGCAGCGGCTTGCCGAGGCGGTCGGCGAGGAAGGCCGTGGTGGCGATGGCGTCGGAGGCCAGGTAGCCGGCCGCCGCGAGGCGCGCCGCGACGTCGTCGACATCGGCGAATCGCGGTGGGGGAGTGTCGATCACCCCGTCAGCCTGCCATGCGTGCGCCCGGTTGTCGGTGTATTCCGGCCGTGCCCTGCACCACGCTCACGCCGAGCTTCTGCCGTACCAGTTGCGACAACACATGGCGGTGGTGGGCGGCGTGCACTTGCGCTAGCCCCTATGTTCTTGACGTATGTCGCCCAGCTCGCCGCCGCCTCCCGTCAACGCCCACTACGACGTGCTCGTGATTGGGGCCGGATCGGGGCGGATGGTGCTCGACGAGGCGATGGTGAGCGGACGGCATACCGCCATCGTCGATAGCGGGCCGTATGGCGGCACCTGCCTCAACCGAGGCTGCATCCCCAGCAAGATGTTCGTGCACGCGGCCGACGTCGCGACGACCATCCGAGACGCGGCGCGCTTCGGCATCGACGCACACATCGACGGTGTGCGCTGGCCGGACATTCGCGACCGCGTCTTCGGGCGCATCGATCCGTATGCCGCCTCCGGCCCGGCCGGTGCCCGCGACGCCGGCATCGCTGCGTATGAGTGTCGGGCCGAGTTCGTCGGTGAGCGGCGGGTGCGTCTGCACCTGCCCACCGGAGGGATCGAGGTCAGCGCAGATCACATCGTTATCGCCGCCGGTGCGCACCCGGTGATCCCGGATGTGTTGCGGCAGAGTGGAGTTCGGGTGGACACGTCCGACACGATCATGCGCATCGAGGAGTTGCCGAAGCGCTTGCTCGTCCTCGGCGGCGGGGTCATCGGGATCGAGATGGCGAGCATCTTCGGGGCGCTCGGGTGCGCGATCACCCTTGTGACGCAAGGGCCGGTCCTCGCCCGGCGAGCGGGCGAGGAGGTCGCGCGACGCTTCACCGCGATTGCGCGTGAGCGCTGGGATGTGCACACCGGCGCCTCGGTGACGACTGTCGAGCAGCGTTCGGACGGGATCCATCTGCGCCTGAGCGACGGGACGCCCCTGGTCGGCGACCGGCTGCTCGTCGCCGCCGGGCGCCGCCCGAACACGGCCGGTCTCGGGCTCGAGAGTGCCGGTGTCGCGGTGGACGCCGAGTCGGGGCGCGTGCTCGTGGACGACCACGGCCGGACCAGCGCCGAGAGGGTGTGGGCCCTCGGCGACATCTCCAGCGAGATCGAGCTCAAGCATCTCGCCAACTCTCAGGCGCGCACGATCCGTCACAACATCCTGCACCCCGACGCCCTGGAACCCTTGCGCACCAAAGCAGTTCCAGCGGCGATCTTCAGCGACCCACAGATCGCGCTCGTCGGCCTGACGCCGGAAGCGGCGCGGGCGGAGGGACGCGACGCAGTGGCGGCCACGCGGCCGCTGTCGGACACGGCATACGGCTGGGCGCTGGAGGACACGACCTCGGTGTGCACGGTCGTCGCCGAGCGGGGGAGCGGCGTCGTGTTGGGGGCGCAGATCATGGCGCCCTTCGCGTCGTCCCTGATTCAGCCGCTCGTGGATGCGGTCACGCGAGGGCTGACGGCGATGGACGCCGCCGCCACGCCGCTGTGGATCCACCCCGCCGCGATGGAGTTGGTCGAGAACGCCCTGCTCGACGCCGCCCGCCTCGCCCGCCGCTGACCCGGCCGCCTACCGTGCGGTAAGTGGGGTGATCACCCCACTTACCGCACGGTGGGGCGCACCCTTATGCCTGTTTGCTGCGCCAGCACAGGTCGAGCAGGTCCTCCAGTTGCTCGACGCTGATCCGGTCCAGATGGGCGAGCACACCCGAGTGCCCGGCGAAGTGGGGGATGGTGAAGACCACGTCCGGTGGGAACATCGCCAGCGCTTCGTCGTGCGCCGCCGCAGTGCCCAGCGCGACGACGATCAGATCGGCATACGGCTCGTCGGTCGCCGGGTCGACGGTGCCCTCCTGGCGGCGCGGGCTGCGCTTCATCACGAAGCCTGTGCCCCCTCGACCGGGCAGGAGAAAAGCGTGGGGATCGTCCCAGTACTTACCGACGCTCACCCCATCGAACGACCGCGCGATCCGGTCCAGGTCCTCCGTCGTCGCCATTGCCTCAGTATGCCGCGTGGCCCACGGCCTCTCGACGGGGCTGAACCGGCCTCTCGACGGGGCTGAACCGGCCTCTCGACGGGGGTCAGTCGCGCAGCGTGCCGGCCA
>NZ_DAOQZV010000295.1:0-3497 GCF_035343835.1 Nostocoides sp.
CGCGGGCCGCGTGGGGCGCGCCCTTCGTTGTCGTCGCCGCGCTGGCCGCCGGTGTGGCCGCGGCCAGCCGCACGATGCTGCTGGCCGAGGACGCGCGCGGGTTGATCTTCGTGCTGCTGAGCGGGGCACCTATCGCTCTGCTGTGTGGGCTGCTGTTGGCGCGCCGGGTGCGGCGCATCGAGGAGCGGTTGCAGCGTGAGCGTGCCGATCGGGAGCGGGCCGCGGCGGTGGAGCGGGATCGGCGCGAGATGATCCAGTGGCTCTCGCACGATCTGCGAACACCCTTGTCCGGCATCCGGATTCTCGCCGAGGGCGTCGGCGCCGGGGCCACCGGCCCCACCGAGGCCACGGCCCGGATCACCCGGGAGGTCGACCGGCTCGACTCAATGGTCGACGACATCGCCGAGTTGTCGCGGCTGCAATCTCCGGCGCCACCCGAGTTCGTCACGCTTCCCCTGGTCGACGTCGTCTCCGACGCGGTCGCGGCCGTGCACCCACTCGCAGGGGCAGCCGGGGTCGAGGTGGCCCAGGGCCGGCTCGACGACGTCCTGGTGCCGGTGGCTCCGCGGGCGGTTGCGCGGGCGGTGACGGACCTGCTGCGCAATGCTGTGCGGCATACGGGACCGGGGGGAAGAGTGCAGGTATCCGTCACTGCGGCAACGGATTTCGCCGTGATCGAGGTGGCGGATCAATGCGGTGGCATCGCGCCAGAGGACCTGCCGCGGGTCTTCGACGCCGGGTGGCGAGGCGACCCGGCCCGCGGGGAGCAACCTGGAACGGCCGGTATGGGCCTGGGGCTGGCGATCGTCCGTGAGGTCGCGCTCCGTCACGGCGGCAGCGCCGACGTGCTCAATCTCGCGGACGGTTCCGGCTGCGCCTTCAGGCTGTGCCTGCCGTGCCCGCAGGTCAGACCGACCAGGGGTCGATGACCGGCAGACCGAGCCCGGCGAAGCCCGCCGAATCTCGCGTCGCCAGTGTCGTCCCGGCCTCGAGGCAGATGGCGGCGATGAGCGCATCGAAGCCGCCGATCGGCGCGCCGGCCGAACGGCGTGCATCGAGCACGTCGGCATACCGGGACGCGCACGCGCCGGTCAGCGGCAGGCACGCCCCGAGGGCCTCGAAGGCGCGTTCGGCGGCGGTCCGCAAGACATCGGTGCGCCGACCGGGAGGCAGTATGGCGATGCCCGCAAGCACCTCCGCCCGGTTGACGACGGTGGTGACCGGTGTCTCGGGAAGCCGTCGAAGCCAGCGGAGCACGCCCTGGTCGGCGTCCGGACCGCGCATCACCTCGGAGATGACGTTGGTGTCGAGCACGATCATCGGCCGGTGAAATCCGCTGCGGGAGCCGGCTCGTCCCCGGGCGTGGTCAGGTCAACGCCACCCACTGCGTCACCGGCGGCGATCAGTTGCTCGATCCAACTCACGTCAGCGAGCAGCGGGGCGTTCAAGCCATCGATCAGGATTTGGCGCGCTTCAGCCTCCATCGACCGGCCGCGGGCGGCGGCCCGCAGGCGGAGCCGCTGCTTGGCCTCGTCGGGGAGTTGTCGAATGGTGATTGCCGCCATGCAGCAATGCTATCAATGCTGCATTCTCAGCGGATCTCGGCGCTCAGTCCCGCGGGGCGCGCATGACCATGATGCCGGCTGATCGTGGCGCGTCCGAGCCCACGCCCAGGACCGCCTGCGGGATGCGTCACCCGGCTCGTGGCGAGACCAGCTCAGGCAAGTCGAACGCCGAGGCCCGGTGCAGCTTGCGGGCAACGGCGCCGAGCACCAATCGCTCCAGCGGCAGGGCGGTCAGGACGCGGAGAGCTCGCAGCGTGCTGCGCACGGCCCGCTCGCTGGGCAGAACCATCCGCTTGAGGTTGGCGGGGCCGAGCTTCTGATTGGCCCGGGCGAACGGACGCAGGCTCGCCTCGGCGCGCCGCAGCGCTCCCGGGATGTCGTCGGGGGTTCGGGCGAGCTCGGCGCTGGTGACGTATGCCGTGACCAGCCCGAGCGTCGTCCCCTGACCCGAGGCGGGCGAGGCGCAGCAGGCGGCATCGCCGAGCAGGCCCATCGCGCCGCGCGACCACGCCGGTAGTTCGACCTGGGCGACCGAATCGAGGTAGACGTCGTCGGCGGTGGCGAGCGCGTCGAGCACCTCCGGCACGCGCCAGCCCTGTCCGGCGAAACGCTCGCGCAGGAAGGCCACCTGCGCCGAGCGCTCCCGCGGCAGCCCGCCCTCATGCGTGAAGAGCAGCATGGCGCGCGCTCGCGGACGGGTCGCCGTGGCATACAGCAAGGCGGTGGTGCCGGGGGCGACATAGGTCATCTCCTCGGCGCTGAGGCCGAGCGAATCGTGCATGGTGACAACGGCGATGCCGTGTCCGAGGTGACGCACGGCGGACCCGTCGGACCCCGTGTCGAGGGCCAGCTGCCGCGTCGCCGAATGCAGGCCATCGGCGCCCAGCACCACGTCATACGTGTGTGTGGTGCCGTCGGCGAAGGTCACGCGGACGCCGTCAGCGCCGTCGGCGATGGCGGTGACGGTGGTGTCGAAGGCGACCGGACCCGCGACGGTGGCGAGCAGGCCGATCAGGTCGCCGCGCTCGATCTCGGCGTCCTCGCCGGTGCGCCCGCCGAAGGTGTCACCACCCATCGCAGCCACGGTTCGCCCATCCGCGGTGACGATGCTGCCGGCGCTCACTCCGCAGGCCATCCGCCGAGCGTCCGCCAGGACCCCGAGCCGGCGCAACACCTCGACACCAGCGCCTCGGGCGTCGACCTTGTAACCGCCGGTGCGCAGGCTGGGTGCGCGCTCGACCACGGTGACCTCCCAACCCTGACGGCGCAGGCAGGCCGAGGCGGTGAGTCCGGCGACGCCGGCGCCGATGACGAGTGCGGTACGTGACTGTGAACTGTGAATGGTGTTCATAGTTAAAGGACGATAATGTGAATGTCGTGCACAGTCAAATGGAAGCGGACGATCGCGCACTGCAGGTGCTCTGGGGCGTGGCCGAGCCCCGCGCCCGCGGTCCGCGAGCGCGCCGTTCGGTGCCGGAGGTGGCAGCCGCTGCGGTCTCCCTCGCGGACGAGGCCGGGCTGGAGGCGGTGACGTTGGCCGCGGTCGCCGGCCGGCTCGGGCTGACGACGACCGCGCTCTACCGCTACGTCGACACCAAGGAGAGCCTGCTCGAGATCCTTCTCGACGCCGCCCTCGGCGGGCCGCCTGATGAGCTGACCGGGGCGACCTGGCAGGAGCGCGTGCGGGTCTGGACCCACGCCCTGACCAGACGTTATGCCCGTCACCCCTGGCTCGCGCGAATCCAGCCTGCCGGGCAGCCGCGTCATCCCAGCCTGTATGCCTGGCTGGATGCCCTCGTGACCACCGTCGCGCACGAGCCCGGCATCGACGGGATGCGCCTGGGGCTGCTGCTCGATGCTCTGGTGCGCGCCTTCGCTGGCCTCCGCGCGCCGGCCGCAGCATCGCCGGCCTGGCTCGGACCGGCGCTGGCG
>NZ_DAOQZV010000296.1:0-3458 GCF_035343835.1 Nostocoides sp.
CCCACCGATCAACCTCCCGCCACGTGCGGGAGGTTGATTCATTTCCGGGCCGTATGCCGTTCTGCCGCGTGCTCTTGAGCCTCTCGACGGGGCTGAACCGGCCTCTCCCACGCAGAGCGTGGGACCCAGACGGGGCGGGCCGGCCTCTCCCACGCAGAGCTGGGAGCCAGACGGGGCGGGACGCGAACGGCTCAGTCCGAGACGCGGGCGGCGATTGAGCGGGCCGAGATCGAGTCCGGGCCGGGCTGCGGGACGAAGACGGCCTCGCGGTAGTAGCGCAACTCGGTGATCGACTCGCGGATGTCGGCCAAGGCCCGGTGGCCGCCCTTCTTGGCGGGCGCGTTGAAATAGGCCCTGGGGAACCACCGGCGCGAGAGCTCCTTGATCGAGGAGACGTCGACGATCCGGTAGTGCAGCCAGGCGTCCAGCTCGGGCATATCGCGCGCCAGGAAGCCGCGATCGGTGGCCACCGTGTTCCCGCCCAGCGGCGCCCGCCGCGGCTCGGGCACCCACTCCTTGACATAGGCCATGACCTGCGCGCACGCCTCGTCGAGGGTGATCCCGTGCTCCAATTCGTCGAGCAGGCCGGAGGACGTATGCATCGTCCGCACCACATCGTTCATCTGTGCCAGCGCCTCGGCCGGGGGCTTGATGACCAGGTCGACGCCCTCGCCGAGTTGGTTGAGCTCGAAGTCGGTGACGAGGGCCGCGACTTCGACCAGGGCGTCGGCTTCCAGCGACAGCCCGGTCATCTCGCAGTCGATCCAGACGATGCGATCTTTGGTAGCCCGATCCACCTCGGGCTTGGGCGTACGTTCCGTCACCCGGCCAACCTTACGACCAGGCCTGCATTACCCTCCCATGCATGGCATGGCAGCAGGCCCCCGTGGCTCCCAACCAGCAGCAGCCGGGTCCGACCGGCGGGGGCGGGTATGCGTCATACGTGCCTGGTTATCAGCCCGTGGCGGCCGCGGCGAGCCCGCGGCGGGCGCTGCGGGGCTGGCTGGTCACGGGTCTGCTCGTCGCCGGCTTCACGATTGCGGGTCTGGCGCTCGCGGCCTACTTCGGCGCGGCGCTGGGCGTCATCACGGCGTTGCTCGCACTGCTGCTGGCCGCGATCCCGCTCGGTATCGTCGTTCCGACGTTCTTGTGGCTCGACCGCTTCGAGGCCGAGCCGCGGCGCTATCTGATCGTCGCCTTCCTCTGGGGCGCGCTCGTCGCGTCTCTGCTCGCGGCGTTGTTCAACACGGGCGCCATGCTGGTGATCCAGGCGGCGACGGATCCGGCGAGCGCGATGGCGACCACGGCGACCGTGGTTGCGCCCGTGGTCGAGGAGTCGCTCAAGGGCCTGATCGTGCTGCTCATCTGGCGGCTGCGGCGTCGGGAGTTCGACGGGATCGTCGACGGGATGGTCTACGCCGGAATCGCCGCCGCCGGGTTCGCGTTCACCGAGAACATCCAATATCTGGGGCAGGCGTATGCCGCGGGTGGTCAGGAGATGCTCGCCGCCACCTTCGTCGGGCGCGGGGTGATGAGTCCGTTCGCCCACCCGATGTTCACCTGCCTGACCGGCATCGGGATCGGTGTCGCCGCCACCGCTCGCAGCGGACTAGCTCGGGTCGTTGCGCCCGTGGTCGGGTGGGCGCTGGCCGTGACCGCCCACGGGCTGTGGAATCTATCCGCCGTGACCGGGGGCGCCGGACTGCTGGTCGGCTACTTCCTCGTGGGCGTGCCGGTGTTCGTCGGGTATGCCGTGCTCGTCATCTGGGCGCGGCGCCGCGAGGGGCGGATCATCGGCAAATACCTCAGCCAATACGCCGACGCCGGCTGGCTGAGCCCGAGCGAGGTCGTCATGCTCGCCAATATGGGGCACCGCCGCGAGGCGCGCGTGTGGGCCAAGACCTCGAGCGGTTCCGCCGGGCTGGCGTCGATGCGCCAGTTTCAAGACGCCGCCTCGGAGTTGGGGCTGCTGCGCCACCGGATGTACCACCAGTCGGCGGATGCCCGGGCGCTGGACACCGAGCGCCAACTGCTGGACACCATGACCCTGGCCCGCCGCAGCTTCCTCGGCACAACCGTGCGGTGACCGGCGGCAACGCTGTGCCCCGGCTGACCCTTCGACCGACTGTCAAGCCCTACCACGTTGAACCGTCCCGGAGCCGGAGAAAAGTTGTGACTGACCTACTGCCCCCAGGATTCGCCGATGAGCTGACGGCGCTGCGGCATGAGTTGCACCGCCACCCCGAGCTCGGGCTGGACCTGCCCCATACCCAGCGCCGGGTGCTCGACGCGCTCGACGGGCTGGGCCTGGAGATCATCCTCGGCACCGGGCTGTCGTCGGTTGTCGCGGTGGTGCGGGGCGCGGCGCCTGTCGATGGTCAGCGGCGGGCGGTGCTGTTGCGGGGGGACATGGACGCCCTGCCGCTGACCGAGCGGCTCGACGTCGACTACGTCTCGCAGGAGCCCGGCCTGATGCACGCGTGCGGGCATGACCTGCACGTGGCCGGCCTGGTGGGTGCGGCCCGCCTGCTCGCGGCTCGCCGGCACGAACTCGCGGGTGACGTCATTCTGATGTTCCAGCCGGGGGAGGAAGGGCCGGGCGGGGCGGCGATCATGCTGGAGGAGGGCCTGCTGGACGCGGCAGGTGTGCCGGTGATCGCGGCATACGCCCTCCACGTGTCGTCGGCGGGTGAGCCGCTCGGGACGTGGTTCGGGCGGCCGGGGCCGATGATGGCCGCTGCCGACGAATGCGTCGTGCGTGTCGTGGGCAAGGGCGGGCACGGCTCGCAACCGCACCTCGCGCTCGACCCGGTGCCGGTGGCCTGCGAGATCGTGCTCGCGCTCCAGTTGATGGTCACCCGCCAGTTCGACGCGATGGATCCGATGGTGGTCACCTGCGGCAAGATCGCCGGCGGCACCAAGGACAACATCATCCCCGACGACGCGATCCTGGAACTCACCGTCCGCACCTTCTCCGACGCCAACCGCTCGCGCGTGCACGATGCCCTCGGGCGCGTCGTCAACGGCATCACCGCGGCCCACGGGATGACCGGCGAGGTCACCTGGCTGATGGGCTATCCGGTGACCTCGAACGACGCCACCGAATGGGACTTCCTGCGCTCGACCGCCGTGGAGTTGTTCGGCGAGAGCCGGTATGCCGAGATGCCCCACCCGGAGGCGGGTGCCGAGGACTTCGCCTTCGTCGCGCAGCAGGTGCCGTCGGCCTACGTCTTTCTGTCGGCCTGCCCCGCGGCCGATCCCAAGCAGGCGCCCGACAACCATTCGCCCATCGCGCACTTCGACGACTCGGTCCTGCCGGACCAGGCGCTGCTGCTCGCCGAACTTGCCCTCCGGCGGCTGCGCGACCCGCGCTGACACCCCAGCGCGTATGCCGAGCGGTCGCCGCGGTCGGTGAACGCGGCGGTGGTCAACGCCGCGGTGGTGAAACGCCGCGGTGG
>NZ_DAOQZV010000297.1:0-3454 GCF_035343835.1 Nostocoides sp.
CGCTCGGAGCGTGCCCGCGGGCGGCGCCAACGCGCTGGCGCGGCTGTGCCGCGACGAGCGTGCCCGCCTCCCAGCGGTAGGCCGTAAAGGTGGTGGTGTCCGTGGTGGCGACGGCGATCATGTCCTGGTCCTTGTCTCGGGTCGGATTGTCCGGCAACAAGATTCACTTTCTCGGCCGATCCTGTGGCAACCCTGTGGACTGCGCGTGTGCCTGCTGCGAAGAGCCGAGAAACTTCCTGGGTGGCCGGCCGGGTCTCGCAGGGGTGTGCTAGACACAGAGGCATGGCTGATACCGCATTCAAAGGCACCCCTGTCCACACCGTCGGCGACCTGCCCGGGGTCGGCGCCCCCGCCCCCGATTTCGCCTTGACCGGCACCGACCTCGGCGATGTCACGCTCGCCGGGCTGGCCGGCCGGCGCGTCGTGCTCAACATCTTCCCGAGCGTCGACACCGGCGTCTGCGCCGCCAGCGTGCGCAAGTTCAACGAGCTCGCCGCTGGCCTCGACAACACCACCGTGGTCTGCGCCTCGGCCGACCTGCCCTTCGCGCTGGGCCGCTTCTGCGGGGCCGAGGGCATCGAAAACGTCACTGCCGCATCGAGTTTCCGCAGCGACTTCGGCGACGCCTATGGCGTGACCATGTCCGACGGGCCGTTGCGCGGGCTGCTTGCCCGGTCGGTCGTCGTGGTCGGCGCGGATGGCACGGTCGCCTACACCGAGGTGGTTCCCGAGATCACCACCGAGCCCGACTACGACGCCGCCATCGCGGCGCTGCGATGAGCTTGCCCCGCTGAGTTCGCTGAGTTCGAAGGAGGACGCCATGACCGTGGCCGACGATGTCCTACGAATGCGTCACCACGCTCTGGCGGACCTCGTGCACCGCAGCGCCGCGCGGTATGCCCACAAGCTCGCGGTTAGCGACGGCGACATCGCCTTGACGTATGCCGAGTTCGAGACCCGCGTCGAGGCGGCAGCCGCCGCCTTGGCCGGGCTCCGCCTGAGGCACGGCGACCGGTTGGCTCTGGTTTCCCGCAACAGCTGGCAGTTCGCGGTGCTCAACTTCGCCACGGCGCGGCTGGGCCTGGTGCTGGTGCCGATCAATTTCATGCTCGGTGCGGGGGAGATCGCGTTCATCCTCGACCACAGCGGCGCGCGCGCCTTCGTGGCGCAGGCCGGCTTCCTGCCGGTGGCGCGGGAGGCGATCGCGCGCGCCGAGCGGGGCAGCGTGGAAATCACCGCGGTCATACCGGGACGCGATGGTGCGGCCGAGGGTGCGGGGGACGGCTGGATCGACGCGGGCGCGTGGTTCTCCGGGACGGCGCGGGCACCCGAAGTCGTTGTGGCTGACGACGATCCGATCCGGCTGATGTATACATCCGGCACCGAATCACGCCCCAAGGGCGTGCTTCACTCGAGCCGGTCACTGCTGTGGCAGTACGTCAGTTGCATCGCCGACGGCGGCATGGATCGCGACGATGTCGAACTGCACACCCTGCCCCTCTATCACTGCGCCCAACTGGACTGCTTCCTCGGCCCGGACATCTATCTCGGGGCCAGCAGTGTGCTCCTGCCGGCGCCGGACCCGGCGGCGATCCTCGCCACCATCGAGCGTGCGGGCGTGACGAAGTACTTCGCCCCGCCGACGGTGTGGATCGGGTTGTTGCGTCACCCCGGCTTCGACGGCGCGGACCTGTCATCGCTGCGCAAGGGCTACTACGGCGCCTCGCCGATGCCCGTCGAGGTGCTCAAGGAGTTGCAGGACCGACTGCCCGAGGTCTCCTTCTGGAACTTCTACGGACAGACCGAAATGGCGCCGCTGGCAACGATCCTGCGCCCGAACGAGCAGCTCGCGCATGCCGGTTCGGCCGGCCGCGCGTCGTTGAACGTCGAGACGATCGTCGTCGACGACGCCGACCAGCGCGTTGCTCCGGGCGTCGTCGGGGAGATCGTGCATCGCAGCCCGCACGCGACCCTTGGCTACTACAACGACCCGGACAAGACCGCCGAGGCGTTCCGCGGCGGCTGGTTCCACTCCGGCGACCTGGGCTACCTCGATGACGACGGGCACCTCCATGTCGTCGACCGCAAGAAGGACATGATCAAATCGGGCGGTGAGAATGTCGCCTCCCGCGAGGTGGAGGAGGCCATCTACCTGCTCGACGGCGTGGCTGAGGTCGCGGTCTTCGGCATTCCCCATCCGCTCTGGGTGGAGTCGGTGACCGCGGTGGTCGTGCCCAAGGCGGGGGCCGACTTGACCGAGGAGGCGGTCATCGCGCATACGCGCTCCGTGCTGGCCGGGTTCAAGACACCGAAGCACGTCGTTTTCGCCGACGCCCTCCCCAAGAATCCGAGCGGCAAGATCCTCAAGCGCGATCTGCGCCAGGAGCACGCCGGACTGGGCGCCGGCGACTGAGGCCGGATGCGGTGTCAGACCCGGTGGGCGACCACGGCCACCTCGTGGTGGTCGGTCTGCGGGAACATGTCGAACAGCCGCGCTTGACTCACCCGCCAGCTGGTGAGTGCAGCGAGATCGCGCGCGAGGGTCGCGGGGTTGCAACTGGAATAGATCAGGGTTGTGGCCGGCGCGTCGTCCAGCCGGGCGAGCAGATCGGGATCCAGGCCGCGGCGGGGCGGGTTGACGATGACCACGTCGGGCGGAGCCGGCAGCGTGTCCGCGGCGTGCGCGGCATCACCGATGGCAAAGGTGAGGGCCGGTGGCGTCAGCCCGAGTTCGGCGCTCGTGCGACGCGCGGAGGCGATTGCGCCGGGGGCGATCTCGACACCGCCCACGCGTCGGCCCGGTGCGACGGCGGCGAAGGCGAAGCCGCCGACGCCGCAATAGAGGTCCCAGACGGTCGTCGGGTCGGCCGCGTCGATCCAGGCCTGGGCCTGCGAATAGAGGGCAGCCGCAACCGTGCTGTTGGTTTGGAAGAAGCCGTCCGGGCGCAGATAGAGCGGGGCCGGGCCGACCGTCATACGCAGTGAATCTTCCTGCGTGAGCACGATTTCGCGGTCACCTTCGATGATGGCCGCCGGTTTGGGCTGGATGTTGAGCGAGACGACTCGAGCTTGGGGGAGGGCCGCGAGCAGACGGGGCAGCCGGCTGCGCATGAGCGCCTCGTGGTGGGTACTGCGCAGAACGAAGCGGATCATCAGCTCACCGCTCGGCGCGGCGGTGACGACCACATGCTTGAGCTCACCGTGGCGGGTGGGCACGGCATACGGGATCAGGCCGATGGTGTCGACGAAGTCGGCGAGGTGGGGGAGTGCGGCGACGATCGCGGCCTCGTGCAGGCCGCAGCCACGCAGATCGACGCCTGCGCCGCCGGGGCCGAGGATGCCCAGCGTCACGTGGCCAGGGACGCCACCGGCGACGAGCTTGGCCTTGTTGCGGAACCCCTGCTCCGGTCCGGTGACGGCGGGCAGCCAGCGGGCGTCCGGGGCCGCGGGGGCG
>NZ_DAOQZV010000298.1:0-3452 GCF_035343835.1 Nostocoides sp.
GGCGACCCGGGCATTGCGCGCGGGCACCCGTGGGGCCGAGACGACATTGGTGTCAAGGAGGAACTTCATGGCTCAGGGCCATCATGATCACATGAGTGGCAGCGGCACCCGCGAAGACCCCTGGCAGCCGACCACGGCGCCGGGGACATCGGCATACGCCATGTGGCGCGACGAAGAGGCGGACCCGCCAGCGCTGGTGTGCCAAGTCGGCTCGACCACGCTTCGCTACCACCTGAGCGCGATCGACGATCTCGCGAACTGGCTTCGGGCGCAAGGCGATTGGGTCGACCTCGGCGCCGCCGACGAGCAGAAGCCCGCCAAGCCGGGCACGGTCGAGGCCTGGGGCCGCGACGAGGGCAACCCCGTCGGCGGGTGGTACGGCCTGCGCAAGGGCTACCGCGCACGGTTCGGCATGTATCTCCCGCCGCTACTGGAGAAACTCGGCCTCGTCGAGCGGGAGCACAACCCCCGCAACAACCGCGTCCGGGCGACGAACCGATGAGCATCCCCGTGGACATCGATCGTCTGGCCGCGGTGGTCGCGGACTACTCGGCGGCCTACCTGCTCACCACCCGCGCGGACGGGCGGGTCAAGGCGGTCTCGGCCGAACCCGCCGTCACCGACGGCGTCCTGATCCTGCAACCGAGCAAGGGCAGCGCGTCCAACCTGGCGGGCAACCCGAGGGCGACGCTGCTCTTCCCGCCGCCGGCGCCCAAGGGCTACACGCTGCTCGTCGACGGCGTGGCCACCGCCGACGCACCGGAGGCGGAGATTCGGTTCACACCGCATACGGCCGTCCTGCACCGCCCGGCGCGGCACGCGGACGGGCCGCCCGCCCCCGACACCGTGACCGGCTGCGCCAACGACTGCACCCCCCTTTGATCGACCGCCCGTAGGCTTGGCGCGTGTCGGGTCGCGTGCAATCGGTCAACATCGGCCTCCCGGTGCCGGGCGGCCCAAAGGGCCTGCCCAGCGGGATCGCCAAACTTCCCGCCCCAGTCATCGAGGTCCGGGCACCGGGCCCGAAACTCGGGGGACTGGGCAGCGGAGTCGTCGGTGACTTCCTCGGCGACCGGCGCCACCACGGCGGCGACCAACAGGCCGTGTATGCCGTCGCCCGCGAGGAACTGGACTGGTGGGCCGGGCACCTCGGTCGCGAGTTGCCGGACGGGATGTTCGGCGAGAACCTCACGACGTCCGGCCACGATGTGGACGCCTCGATCGTCGGCGAGGTCTGGAACGTGGGCACCGCCGTGCTGAAAGTCACCGGCCCCCGCGTTCCGTGCGTGACCTTTGCTTCCCGCATGCGCGAGAAGGGCTGGGTCAAGCGGTTCGCGAAGCGCGGCCGCACCGGCGCCTATCTCGCGGTCATCGAGGGCGGCGAGATCCGAAGCGGCGACGCGGTCACAGTCTCGTATGTGCCCGACCACGCGCTGACGGTGCCCGACGTCTTCCGGGCCTGGCAGGGCGACACCGAACTGATCCGTCGGGTGCTGGCCCTCGTCGAACTCGACGACGCAGACCGGACCTTCTTCACCCGCCGGCTGCGCGCCGCCGAGCGATCGCCCTGAACGGACGCCCACCAGCTGCCTCGTGGGCTTGGGGTGGCTACGGGTTCAAGATGTCCAACCAGGAGGAGCGCAACCGCGCGGTGAGCAGGGCCGGGTCGTTCAAACGCAACCCGTAGGCCGCGGGCTGCTCCTGCCCGATCGCCTTCAGCAGCACCATCGCCCGCTGGGATGGGCTGCCGGTCAACTCGAAGGCGGCCATCAGCTCCGCGACCGTCGGGTTGCCGTCATCCGTCAGCGCGTCATTCGCCTTCGCGACGATCCACAAGAATGCTGCGGCCGTCATGGCGTCCCTGGACTGACGGCGGAAGATCGCCGGGTCTGCCAACGCCACCTGGGCAATCAGGCGTCGGCACGCGGTGCGCATCTCCACGTCATACAGGTCCATCGCCGCCACGTCGGCCAGGCTCGCGATCCCCTGCACCCGCGTGGCGATGTCGGACGCCACGCCGCTGAGGTCGAGCGGCTCGTCCGGCAGCGGATCGGCATTGAGGCCCGCAACAAGGTCCGGGCTGAGTCGGGTGAGCAGGGCTTCCCGGTGCAACTGACGCCACTCCTGCGTCAACGCCTCGATCCGGGCGCGCACGATCTCCGGATCATCGCGGAGCTCGTGGTAGCGCGGCTCCCACCGATCGACCGCGACGAGTGCCGCGGCTGTGTCGCTCTGATCGCACCCGTCCACGTCGTGGCAGTAGGAGACGAAGGCGCGCAAGACGGCCGGAGCGCGCTCATACAACTCCCGCGCCAAGATCGTGGGGAGCGCTGACGTCATGAGGGTCTCGATGATCTCCGGTGTCCACAAGAGCTCATCGCCCAGCATGTCGAGCGCGAACATCGCCAGCACGTGCGCCAGATCGTGATCGGCGGGGTCGTCCCCCAGGACCGGTGCCCCGAACGGCCCGCTGAGGAAGTCGTGCGCCAGGTCCGAGGCGTCCTCTTCCAGCTCCTCGAGCTCATCGAAGTCGGCCGGATCGCGCGGAGGCAGGGGTGTGCCGCCCTCGGGAAGCAGCCTGACCAGGTGCGACAGCAGCGGCCGCAGGCCCGGCCAGGTGTCGCCGGGCGGCATCCCGTGATCGATATTTCCGTATGCCGCGATGGCCGGCTCGACCTGCGCGCGCGCGTCCGCGAGACTCACCTCGACGAAGTTGGCCCGGTGGCCATCGCGCAAGGCGATCTCGGACAAGTTGGCCACGACCTGCGGGACGCTCTCATCGATCAGGAAGGCATCCTTGACCAGCGTGCCGAAGCGGTGGTCGATATAGACGAGCAGGGAGGAGTCCGGGACCCCGGGGGCGCTCAAGCCGAGGATCAGATCGTCGCCGACATCACCCGGGATAGCCATCGCCCATGCGCTGACAATGCGCAGGTCGTCCAGTCCCGAGACGCCCAGGGGCATCGGATGCCGGCGGCCGTCGATCTCGCGGCGAATCCGCGCGGCGAGGAGGTCATCGCTAGTCAAGGTGGCGATCACCATCAGCGCGGCCGTGGTCTCGGCCAGCGGCACGTCGATGAAGCTTTCGACCAGTTGTGTGAGCGTGGGCTTGTCCACGAGTCCGGGGGTGACCGAGTTCGGGTCCAGGGCATCGAGCACACTGGACATCAGGTCGGCCAGCGCGAGCGGCTCGGCTCGCATGGCCGTGCGGATGCCCTGGATGAGTTCCTGGTCTTCCGGCCGCATCGCGGTATGCGTGCGTACCGGGGGCCGGCCGCGGGTCGCCGATCGGTTGGGCGTGCGCCGGTTGCTGCCGTGTCCACGTTTGCGCACGGCGTCATCCGATCACGCTGGCCGCAGGTATGCCGCGTGCCCCAGCACTCACTGCGGCCACGCGGAGTGCGACCAGGCACCCCGGCCGGCGCGCATCGGCGCCCGCACGGCGCGCGCCG
>NZ_DAOQZV010000299.1:0-3428 GCF_035343835.1 Nostocoides sp.
CCACGACAAGAGCCGGCAGAAGGCCAAGGCCCGCACCCGAGCCCCCGCCCCGACGCTCGCCCCCGGCATAAGCACGCAGCCGTGCACCGCGGCGCCGGCGCCGACATGCGCATCGGCACCGATCACCGATCCCCCGTCGACGATCGCGCTCGGATCGACGGTCGCGCCTGCGCCGATGATCCGCTCCAGCCCCCGGGAGCGCACGATCTGCGCCGAGGTCAGCACGAGCGCGGCCGGCGTCCCGACATCGATCCAGTCCGCCTGCTCGCGGTAGGCGCGCACCCCCCCTGCGGCGACCAGCCGCGGCAAGACCTCGCGTTCGAGGCAGACCACGCCCGGCCCGATGGCGTCGATGACCCGGCGCCGCAGCACATAGGTGCCGCCGTTGACCTCCTGGCTCGGCGGGTCGGGTGACTTCTCGACGAACGCGCTCACGATGCCGCCGGCGTCCGCGACCACCGAGCCGTATGCCGTGGCGTCCGCCACCGTGCGCAGTAACAGGACCGCGTCGGCCTCCGGCGCGCCGGCCAGCACCGCGAGCTGCGCCCCGAGGTCGTGCCGGGTGAAGTGGTCGCCGTTGACGACGACGATCGGGTCCTCGGGCGCGGTCTCCGGCAGTGCCGCGATGGCATGCGCCAGCGCACCGCCGGTGCCGAGCGGCTCGGGCTCCACGGCATACCGCAGGTCGAGGCCGACGTCGCTGCCCGGCCCGAAAACCGGCTCGAAGAGCTCGGCACGGTAGTACGTGGCGAGCACGGCGACGTCGACGCCGTGTCCGGCCAGCCAGCGCAACTGGTGTGCGAGGAAGGGTTCGCCGGCCACTTCGAGGAGGTGCTTGGGCCGGTGCGCGGTCAGCGGGGCCATACGGGTGCCGAAGCCGCCCGCGAGGACGATCGCGCGGGTCACCGGCCGGCCGCGATCGCCTGGAGTTGCGGCGCGAGCCAGGACCAGAAGATCGCCCCGGATTCGGTGGAGAAGTGCAGACCGTCGGCATAGAGCGGGATGCCGTTGATCGTGTCGTGGTAGCCACCGGTGCACAGCAGGCCGAACTGGTCGAGCACGGGGACGCCGGCCCCTTGACCCCAGTCGGCGACCATGGCGTTGAGCGCGCCGACCGCGGCGTCGTCATTGGTCCGGGTCAGCTCGGAGGTGCCGACGATATTGGGCATCCGGTGGCAGGCGAGGTTCATCACGGCGAGGTGCGCGGACCCACTGTCCTTCGCTGACGCCACCATCTGGTCCAACTGGCCGCGCAGGTAGGCCGTGTGCTCGGCACTCCCCGCGGTCAGGACCCGGCCGTTGACCTCGATGTCGTCGAGCATCGGGTGGGTGAGGAAGACGAGCGCCACATCGGGCCGGTGCGCCGCGACCGTGGCCGGCCAGCTCGCCCGCCAGTCGCGGCACGCCTGCGTCGTCGGCTGCACCTGACCGTCGACGACCTTGGGGGCGTCGTACATATCGCAGCCGAAGTTGGTGTCCTGGTCCACGGCCAGGTCGGGGTAGGTCCCGGCTGGGAAGCTCGCGGCCAGGCTGAAGGGAATCGAGTTGCCCAGCAACATGATTCGCCGCTGCTCCGCGCCGGGAGTGTAGCTCGGCGCGGCATACTGCAGACCGTCGGTGCCGCCGGCGACCGCGCGGGTGCTCGACGGCAGCAGGGCGATGAGGACGGCCAGCAGCACCGCGGCCGCGAGGGCCGACAGCAGGCCGAGCCGCGGCATACGGGGCCACCAGCCGCTCAGGCCGCGGATGCGGATCGGGTGTTCCACGAAGCGATAGGACAACGCCGAGAGCGCGAGGGTGAGCGCGAACTGGAGCACCGCGAGCACCAGCCCGTGCAGGTGCATCCGCTGGGCGTCGAGGAAGACGATGACCGGCCAGTGCCAGAGATAGAAGCCGTAGGAGATGACGCCGAGCCGGCGCAGGGGCTGCGCCGAGAGCAGGCGCCGCACCGGCGAGGCGTTGGGGCTGGCCGCGGCCACCACGACGAGGACGGTCAGGACCGAGAAGGCCAGCAGGCCGCCCTCGAAAACCCCGGGTGTTGTCTCGTGCACCAGCGTGAAGCAGGCCACGAGCGCCAGCAGTGCCGGCAACGCCACCCGGCGGCTGAGGTCGTCGATGCGGATCCGGGCCGAGCGGCTGATCGGGCTGCCCGGCGAGAGCAAGGAGGCGAGCACGGCGCCGGTCAGCAACTCCTGGGCGCGGGTGTCGGTGCCGTAATAGACCCGGCTCGGGTCGATTCCCGGGTGGTAAAGCAGCATCATCGTCAGCGCGCTGGTCACGGCGAGCGCACCGAGGACCAGGGCCAGGCGGCGCGTGCCCCCGAGCAGGCGCAGCAGGAGCACGAGAAGCAGCGGATAGAGGAGATAGAACTGCTCCTCCACCGAGAGCGACCACATGTGCCGCAGCGGGGACGGGCTGGCGACCGCCGCGAAATAGGCCTCGTCGCCGAGCAGGAAGTGCCAGTTCGCGGCATAGAACCACGCGGCCAGGGCGTCGCCGGCGAGGGCGGCCCGCCGCGCGGCATACGTCCAGAAGAAGCCGGCCGTCACGACGGCGAGCAGGACGAGGATGACCGCCGGCAGCAGGCGGCGCGCGCGGGCGAGCCAGAAGTCGGTCAGGTCGATGCGCCCCAGGCGGGCGCGCTGGGTCAGCAGCAAGGTGGTGATCAGATAGCCCGAGAGGACGAAGAAGACGTCCACGCCGAGCCAGCCGCCCGGCAGCCAGCGCGGGTTGGCGTGGAAGACGAAGACGGCGAGGACCGCGACCGCGCGGATGCCGTCGAGGCCGGGCCGGTAACGCAGGGATTGGTGCGCGCTGGCCCGATGCCGCGTGCGCTCCAGCGTCGCGCCACGCGCGAGCGCCGTGGTTGTCACCGGGCAATGGTGCCACGATGGTCGGGAGCAGCCGTACCCGCCGGTAATCTGTGTGTATGTCTAGTGCATCCCAGCCGGTCGTGCGCGGCGAACGGATGAGCACCGGCGCGAAGGTCTCCACGATCATCGCGGTGCTCTTCTTCCTGCTCGCCGTGTACTACTACTTCGTCCCGATCAACATCCAGGCTCAGCAGGGCGTCTTTGGCTGTGGGTCGGCGATCCACCCGCCTACCGACGACTTCGCCAAGGGGATCTGCCAGGACCTCTCGACGATCAACCGCTTCCGCTCGTTGATGTCCCTGGTCGCCGCGATCCTCGTCGGCGGTCTCGGCTGGATGCTCTTCGGCGGCGGCATCCGCGCCGCCCGCGTGGGCGCGGACGACGACGAAACCACCGACTCGCCCCGCGACCCGGCCGCCTTGGACGACTGAGCCGGTCACATGGACGTCGACGCCTTTCTGGCCCAGGTTCCTGCGCTCTTCGACGGGGATGCGATGGCCGTGGGCCCGGCCGACCCCGCCTACGCGCGCGTCGTCGAGCAGGTGGCTGGCTACA
>NZ_DAOQZV010000300.1:0-3415 GCF_035343835.1 Nostocoides sp.
CTGACGCGCCGACCCGAGGCCGGGCTCGCGGACGGATAGGGTCGCGGCATGTTCTCCGATGTCTCGCTCGGCGATATCGCCCTGTGCGTGCTCGCGCTCTCGGTCGCCTATCTCGTCTATCGGATCGGCTCCCTGGTCGGCAAGGCCGGCAAGATCCTCGACGAGACCCAACTCTCGCTGCGGACAACCACCGAGAATGTGCAGCCAACGCTGGTCAAGCTCACCGACACCGTCGCGCTCACCAACGACCAGCTGGCCCGCGTCGACGGCATCACCAGCAATGTCGGCACCATGACGACCAACGCCAGCGCCCTGACCGGGCTCTTCGCCGCGACCGTCGGCCAGCCGCTGGTCAAGGTTGCCGCCTATTCGTATGGTGTGCGGGCCGCCCTCGGCGGCATGCGCGGCACCGGTGGCGCCCACTCGCGCAAGTCCGGTGGCGACGGATGAGCCGTCGCTCGCGACCAGTGCTCACTGCCGCCGCGGCGGTGGCCGTCGGTGCCGGTGCCTATGCCGTGCACCGCGTCGGCACGTCCTATGACCGGGACAACCCGTTGGCCGGGTGGACCCGCTTCGTCCAGACGGTCAAGGCCGGCGCGGCCGAACGCGAGCGCGACCTGCGCGATGCCCTCGGCCTCGATGCCGGTATGCCCGCGCCCACCGGCCCCGGGGACGGCCGCACCCCGCCGCGCAGCACCCGGCTCCCGGTCACCAGCGAGCCGCTGACTCCCGAGCAGGCCAAGGCGTTGCTCCTCGACCCGGCCGGCCCGCGCCCGGACCGGGTCGCCGAGGAGGGCGACTGAACGGCATACGGCCGGGTTAAGCGGGTGAAGCGGTCCTGACCGCTCGCCTAGACTGGCGTGTCGATTGTCGATCGCCTTTTCGAGAGTGCAGAGAACCGATGGAAACCGCTGAGATCCGGCGCCGCTGGCTGTCCTTCTTCCAGAGCAAGGGCCATGTCGTCGTCCCGTCGGCCCCGCTGATCCACGATGACCCCAATCTGCTCTTCGTCAACGCCGGCATGGTGCCCTTCAAGCCCTATTTCCTCGGCCAGGAGACCCCGCCGGCGCCGCGCGCGACGAGCGTGCAGAAGTGCGTGCGGACCCAGGACATCGAAGAGGTCGGCAAGACCTCCCGGCACGGCACCTTCTTCCAGATGAACGGGAATTTCTCCTTCGGCGACTACTTCAAGGCCGGAGCCATCGAGCTGGCGTGGGAGCTTGTCACCAGCGGCGTCGCGGACGGGGGCTTCGGCCTGGATCCCGAACGCCTGTGGGTCACCGTGCTCGACAACGACGACGAGGCGATCGGCCTCTGGCGTGAGTTGACCGGCATCCCGATGGAGCGCATCGTGCGCCGCGGGCTGGCCGACAACTACTGGCACATGGGCGTGCCCGGCCCCGGCGGCCCGTGCAGCGAGATCTACTACGACCGCGGCCCGGACTACGGGCCTGAGGGCGGCCCGGCAGTCGACGAGGACCGCTTCCTGGAGTTTTGGAACCTCGTCTTCATGCAGGAGTCGCTCTCGACGGTCCGCGCGAAGGTCGACTTCGACATCGAGGCGCCGCTACCGAAGAAGAACATCGACACCGGCATGGGGCTCGAGCGGATGGCCAGCCTGCTCCAGGGCGTCGACAACCTCTACGAGATCGACGAGGTCAAGCCGGTCCTGGTGCGCGCGGCGGAGATGACCGGCAAGGTCTATGGGGCGCATTCCGGTCACTCGGCCGGGGCGTCGCACCCCGACGACGTGCGGCTGCGCGTGGTCGCCGACCATGTGCGCTCCTCGCTGATGCTCATCGGTGATGGCGTTACCCCGGGCAATGAGGGCCGCGGCTATGTGCTGCGTCGCATGCTGCGCCGCGCGGTGCGCTCGATGCGCCTGCTCGGGTATGCCGACCCCTGCCTGCCCGAGTTGCTGCCGGTCTCGCTGGCGAAGATGAAGCTCTCCTATCCCGAGCTGGAGTCCGGCTTCGGCCGCATCAGCCAGATCGCGTATGCCGAGGAGGAGGCCTTCCGCCGTACCCTCGCCGCGGGCACGACCATCCTCGACGTCGCCGTGGAGCGCACCAAGGCATCGGGTGCGGCGACCCTGTCGGGTGACGACGCGTTCGCCCTGCACGACACCTACGGCTTCCCGATCGATCTGACCCTGGAGATGGCGCAGGAGCAGGGGCTCGAGGTCGACCGGGACGGCTTCACCCGGTTGATGACCGAGCAGCGCCAGCGCGCCAAGGCGGACGCGAAGGCGAAGAAGTCCGCACACGGCGACACCACGGCATACCGCGGGGTGGCGGACGCGCTTGGCCACGAGGTCGACTTCACCGGCTACACCGAGGTGTCCAGTCAGGGGCGGGTCGCCGGCGTTCTCGTCGACGGTGCTGCGGTTGGCGCGGCGCACGAGGGGCAGGAGGTCGAGATCGTCCTGGACCGCACGCCCTTCTATGCCGAGGGCGGCGGTCAGTTGGCCGATGGCGGTGTGCTGCGCCTGGCCAATGGTGCGCTCGTCGACATCGGTGACGTCCAGAAGCCGATCACCGGCTTGATCGTCCACCGCGGGGTCGTGGTCTCCGGCGAGGTCTCGCCCGGTGAGGTGGCGCTTGCGGAGGTCGACATCGCCCGGCGGCGATCCATCTCACGCGCGCATACGGCGACGCACATGGTGCATAAGGCGATCCGAGAAGCGTTGGGGGAGACCGCGACTCAGGCCGGGTCGGAGAATTCGCCTGGGCGCTTCCGCTTTGACTTCAACGCCTCGTCGGCCGTGCCGGCGTCGGTGCTGCGCGATGTCGAGGCGCGGGTCAACCACATCCTGCTCGACGACCTCGCGGTCAGCGCCGAGGTGATGACCCAGGCGCAGGCGCGCGAGGCGGGCGCGATGGCGCTCTTCGGCGAGAAGTACGGCAACGCGGTCCGCGTCGTCTCGGTGGGCGACTGGGCGCGTGAGCTGTGTGGTGGCACGCACGCGGAGCACACCAGCCAACTTGGGTTGGTCACCCTGCTCGGTGAGTCGTCGATCGGCTCCGGCGTGCGACGCGTCGAGGCGCTGGTCGGCACTGACGCCTACTCCTTCCTCGCGCGTGAGCGGGCCATCGTCGGCCAGCTCACCGAGTTGATGAAGGGGCGTCCGGAGGAGTTGCCCGAGCGTGTGCATGGCCTGGTCACGCGCCTGAAGGATGCCGAGCGCGAGCTCGACAAGCTGCACAAGGAGCAACTGCAGGCCGCCAGTGGTGCCCTGACGGCGTCGGCCCGCGATGTCGGCGGGACGACCTTCCTCGGTCACGACGCGGGTCTCGATGCGGTCGCCGATGACGCCCGGACGCTGGCGATCGACCTGCGCGGCCGGCTCGGGAACGACCGGCCGACCGTGGTCGCGGTCGCCGCGGCTGGCGGTGGGCGGCCCGTGATCGTCGTC
>NZ_DAOQZV010000301.1:0-3350 GCF_035343835.1 Nostocoides sp.
CGGGCTGATGTTCACCACGATCCTCCCGATCACGTTCCTCTCCAACGCCTTTGCGCGCACCGATGTCATGCCGGGCTGGCCGCGCACCCTTACCGAGTGGAATCCGATCAGCGCGCTGACCCAGGCCCTCCGCGACAACTGGGGCGTGGCCGGCTCCGCCGTCCGCGCCGATGCCCCTGGCCGCTGCACCACCCGGAGCTGGCGACCCTGATCTGGTCGCTCGCGATCACTGCGATCATCGCGCCGCTCGCCCTGCGCGCCTCAACGCGCGGACGACCGACTGAGCGCGCCTGACGTTCGCCGAAGCCCGAGCGCGACCGGGGTCAGACGCGGCGGAGCCGACCGACCGGCGCGCGACGCCTGCCGGGCGGCGGCGGAGCACTCACGCATCACACTGCCCATTATGATGCTATGATGTTCTGATGCGAACGACCTTGGATCTCGACGAGGTGGTGCTCAGCGCCGGTCGGGCCAAGGCGCGGGCCGACGGGACCTCGCTCGGCCGGGCCATCTCCGACCTTGCCCTAGCCGGGCTCACCCGCCCACCACTGCAGCAGGCAGCCGCGGACGGCGACGAGCTCCTGGTGCTTCGCGGAGTCCCCGGGCACCTGGTCACCGACGATCTCGTCGCCGCCCACCGTGACGATGACTGACGTCACGTCGGCGGGTGGGGCACCCGCCGCGACGCCTCGGCTGCTGGACGTCAACGCGCTTCTCGCGCTCATGTGGGACCAGCACGTCCACCATCGAGCGGTCCGGGCCGCCTTCCGCGCATTGACGGCCTTCGCAACGACCCCAGTAACCGAAAACGGTCTCATTCGCCTATTGCTGACTCCTGCGGTCGTCGGGCGTGACGTCACGGCCGCCGAGGCCTTCGCGGCGTTGGACGCGTTGCGCGCCCAGGATTCGTGGCACTGGGTTCCCGACGAGGCGTCGTTCAGCGACGCGCACGTCGACCTCCGCGTGCTCGGCGGGCGTCGGCAGGTGACCGACCTGCACCTGGTCGATCTGGCGGCCCGAAGCGGGTGCGTGCTGGCGACGCTCGACGCCGGGCTCCCCGAATGGCTCGCGCCGAATGATCGGCGACACGTCGAGCTGTGGAAGCCCGCCTGACGCTAGCCGAGGCCCGCGCACGACCGGGGTCAGGCACGGTGGAGGCGACCGACCGGCATACGGGAAGAGCTGTGGAGGTGGCGGCCCAGCCACGACCGGAAGGCGGTCCCGTTGCCCGGGGCCAGGTCGGCCGATGAGGTGGGGAGCGCGCGGAGGTCGGCGACCATGCGCTCGAGGTCGCGGTCGACGAGGACGTCTGCGTAGCGGCTGTAGTTGCTGTTCATGGATACCACCGTGCCCGCGACAATCCAACAGCACAAGCGATTGTTTCTTCACAACCGTTCGTCGCAGACGTACGCTTGCGCGATGATCGACATGACGCGTCTGCGGGTGTTCCGCGCGGTGGTCCACGCCGGCACCGTCCACGCCGCGGCCGCCAACCTCGGCTACAGCCCATCGTCGGTGTCTCAACACATCAACGCCCTGCAGCGCGAGACGGGCCTGACGCTCTTCGAGAAGTCCGGCCGCGGGATCACGCCGACTCCGGCGGGCCTGGCGCTCGCCGAGGGCAGCGAGGAGATCATGTCCTCGTTCGGGCGCCTGACCGGCCTCGTCGAGGACCTGCGCGAGGGCCGGACCGGCACCCTGACGATCGGCACCTTCCCGTCGGCGGGCCAGTACCTCGTCCCGCAGGTTGCGCGCACCCTTGCCGCCGAATTCCCTTCTCTCCTGCTGAATCTCGACCTCATCGACGTCATCGACGGGCCTCGGTCGGCCTACGACATCGAGTTGCGAGCGGAGGATCCCACGCTGGCACCGACCAGCGTCGACGGGCACCGGCGCTTCGAGCTCCTTGTCGAGCCGTATGTCGTGGTCCTCCCCCGCGACCATCCGCTCGCGGCGATGCCACAGATCGGCCTCGCCGATCTTGCCGGCGAGCGGCTGATCGCCGAGGGCATGGCCGACACCACCTGCTCGGGGATCCTCCGGCGGGCGTATGCCGCGTCC
This sequence comes from Nostocoides sp., assembly GCF_035343835.1. Taxonomy (NCBI): domain Bacteria; kingdom Bacillati; phylum Actinomycetota; class Actinomycetes; order Micrococcales; family Intrasporangiaceae; genus Nostocoides; species Nostocoides sp. The sequence goes on from NZ_DAOQZV010000301.1 coordinate 2,062, forward strand.
GGTGCCAACCCCCGGTATGTCGCGCGCACGAGCGACCACCACGCCGCCGTCGCGCTCGTGTCGGCAGGAGTCGGCCTCACCTTGCTGCCACGCCTGGCGATGGGACGCCTCTCGGAGGACCTGCTCGAACGTGAGGTCGCCGGCGAAGCCGCCCCGAGTCGGCGCATCGTCGCCTTCGTCAGTGAGGCCGCCGCCCCCCGCCGCGCCGTTATCCGCGCCCTGCACGTGCTGCGCGAGATCGCCCGCTCCCGTGAGGCGGCAGCCGCCTGAGCGCGCTGGTCAACCAGGCAGCCCGCGCATCAGGCGATCCCGCGCCGCATGCCCGCGATCGAGGAGGGCGGTCCGCATGACCAGGCCGGCGGTGATGCGGGCTGCCTGCGTGACGGGGACGCGACGGGCCTGCCAGCGGGTCAGGTTCTCTGCGGCTAGCGCATCGGCGAGCGAGGTGGCATCGAGGATCGCGTCACAGGCACCGCGGCCCAGATTCGGCGTCATCGCGTGTGCCGCGTCGCCGATCACGACGTATCGACCGCGGACATAGCGACGTAGGGCCGGCGTCGTCCACATCCGGGTCGCCGTGGTCTCACGACCGGCCGAGGCAAGCACGCGGTCGATGACCGGCGCGCCGGCCCGGCCGAGGTGACGCCGGAATTCGCCAACGACGTCGGGCACGGCGAGCGGTTCCTGCAGCGCGCTGCGGTGGGTCGTGAACCAGTAGCCTTCGCGACCACCGGCGCCGACCACGCCGAAAAGTGCTCCCGGTCCCCAGTATTCGCCTTCCTCGTCAGCGGCGACGGCATCGTGCACGGGACCGCGCAGTGCGACATACGGCGTCGGCAACCGCTGTGCCCGGCCCGGCTCGATGAGGCCACGTACCACCGATCGGACACCATCGGCGCCGACCACGACATCCGCGTCCAGCGTGCGCGGATCATGGATTGTGCTCTCTTCCACGCGGACCGAGGAGGGCACAGCCGCTTGGAGCGCGGCGAGCAGCACGGGTCGCGCCACCATCAGCAGCCCGAGGTCGGGGGCGCTGCGTACGAATGCTCCCTGCAGGGTATGGATGCCACCCCTCACCTCGATTCCGTTGTCGCGCAATGGTTTTGCGCCGCCCAATCGTTCCAGCGCGCGCATGGTGCTCGGCCACAGCACAAGTCCCCCGCCGAGCCGGGCGCGCGCGGGCTCCGCCTCATAGATCGTGACCGCGAAGCGCCGAGGATCGAGGGCCGCCGCCAGGGCCAGCCCACCGATGCCCCCTCCAACAATGGCTACCCGCTGAACTGCCC
>NZ_DAOQZV010000302.1:0-3320 GCF_035343835.1 Nostocoides sp.
GCGGCACGGCTGAGCGGGCGCGAAGGCTATGCCCCGCTCGATCCGCGCACCGGGCTCGTGCGTCCCGGGCCCGCGGGGGAGGGCCTGATCCCGTGAGCGACGAGCAGCAGCCGGGGGCGAACGGCATACCGGTGGATGCGTGGACCTTCCGCGCGGCTCTGGGCCGGCTCGCGGGCGGGGTGACCATCGTCAGCACCATCGCCGACGGCCGCGACCATGCGATGACGGCGAATGCCGTCACGTCGGTCTCATTGGAGCCGCCTTTGGTGCTGGTGTGCGTCGAGACCGCCAGCCGCTTCCACGAGGCGGTGCTCGATGCCGGCGTCTGGGGAGTCTCCATTTTGGGGAAGAGCCAACGCCCTGCGGCGCAATGGCTTGCAACGCCGGGGCGACCGTTGGTCGGTCAACTCGACCAGATCCCGCACACGCGCGGGGCGTCCGGAGTTGTGATGATTATCGGCAGCCTCGCTACCCTCGAGTGCGAGACGTATGCCGTGCATCCGGCAGGTGACCACTCGATCGTCCTGGGACGGGTCACCGCCCTCACCCTCGCCGATGAGCCCGAGGCCGCGCTCGTCTACTACCGCAGTCAATTTGGGAGCCTTGCATGACCGACCAGCAATCCACACCGACCACCCGCCGCGCACGGCGTGTCTGGCCGTGGGCCGCCGGTGGCGCCGTGGCACTCCTGGGCGGCGGCTATGTCGCGCTCGCCGTGTCCATGGGCGACTCCACGGCTAAGGACACGACCGTCGGCGGGGTGCAGATCGGCGGCCTGAGCCACGCGCAGGCCCTGGAGAAGCTGCGAACCGGTCTGCAGGACAAGGCGGCTGCCGCGATCCCGGTCAACTTGGGGGAGCAGCGAATCAGTCTCGATCCGGCCGCGGCGGGGCTCGCCGTGGACTATGCCGGCTCCCTCGACGGGCTGACGGGAACGACCTTCAACCCCGTTGAATTGATCAACCGACTGACCGGGTCCGTCTCCGAGCCGGCCAAACTGGCGGTCGACCAGGCCAAGCTCGAGGCTGCCCTGACCAGCGCGGGCGAGGCGATCTCGACGGCTCCGAAGGACGCCACCTTGGCGTTCAAGAAGGGCGTGGCTACGGTGACCCCGGGGGTCGACGGATCGGGCGTGGACGTGCCCGCAACCGCCGACGCCGTGACGAAGGGGTGGCTACAGGTCCCGCAGATCACCGGAGCCGTCAAGACGGTCGAGCCCGACGTGACCACCGATGAAGCGACGAAGGTCAAGACGGACGTGGCCGACACGATCCTCGCCGGCCCGGTGACGGTCAAGGCGGGCGAGAAGAGTTTCGAGGTGGCCGGTGCGGACATCGCCGACAGCGTGACCTTCACGCCGAAAGACGGGACGCTCGCCGCGGCATACGACGAGAAGACCCTCGTCGGGGCGGTCCGCAAGGCCGGGCTCGCGGCGAAGGTGCTGCAGAAGGGGCGCGATGCGGTCGTGACGTCATCGGAGGGCTCGTTCAAGGTCGCCCCGTCGATCGACGGTCTCGACGTCGACGCCGCCAAGGTGCCGGCGGCGATCGAGGCGGCGATCACGAGTTCAGACCGCACGGCGGACGTGCCTGTTGTCGCTGCGCCGGCCACGTTCACCACAGCCGAGGCCAAGGCGACGCTGCCGACCGGTGTCATCTCGACATTCACCACCCAGTTCCCGTACAACCCGGACCGGACCCACAACATCACCCTGGCCGCGAGCAAGCTCAACGGCGTCTATGTCGCTCCGGGAGAACAGTTCTCGCTCAACGGACTGCTCGGCAAGCGCACTCCGGAGAAGGGCTACCGCGGTGCGCCGGTGATCTACAACGGGCGGCTGACGACCGACTACGGCGGAGGCATCTCCCAGGTCTCGACGACCCTCTTCAACGCGGTCTTCTTCTCCGGTGCGCAGATCGACGAGTTCCACCCGCATAGCTTCTATATCTCCCGCTACCCCGAGGGGCGCGAGGCGACGATCTCCTGGCCCGATGTCGACCAGAAGTTCACCAACACCACCAAGGGCGGGATCCTGATCACCACCAAGGTCGACGCCAACTCGATCACGGTCACCTTCCAGGGCAAGAAGACGTGGGATGTCACCGCGTGGAAGGGCCCGCGGACGGCGGTCGTTGAGCCCAAGACCATCCATGACACCAAAGAGGGCTGCGTCCCGCAGAGTCCCTCCGAGGGCTTCAATGTCACGGTCGGGCGGGTGTTCAAGTCCGGCAGCAAGGTGGTCAAGGAGTCGACTTTCACCACCCACTACATCCCCGAGGACCTCGTCATCTGCGGCTGACCTGGTCAGCCGTGAGCGACGCCCGAGCGGTCGGCGTAGCTGGGCGCCTGCCAGATCCGGCCGGCGCCCGAGCGGAATGCCACCGAACCGCGGGCTAGCGGCGTGCCGTCCGGACCACGGACCTCGAGATAGAGGCCTTCAAAGGCCTTGGGGTCGTGGAGCAGCGCGTGCCGCAGGGCTTCGATTTTGCCGTCCAGCGCATGCTCATCAGGCAGTTCGACGACCACGTATGCCGCCCGGTCCAGCGGGTGCAGGATGCGCGCTTCGAGCACCGTCAGCCCGAACTTCTCTGCGGCGGCGGTCAGCGCGGCCCTGGCCTGATCGTCGGTGATCGCAGGATCGCCGAAACGCTGACCAGGCTCGAGGTCGCCGACGCCGCTCGGGATCTCGGATCGGTCCCCGGTCTCATCGATGAACTCGATGTGGGCCTCGGCGATCGTGTCGGCGAGATTTCCCGAGTCCCCGGCCAGCCGCTCGGCGATTACGCCCTGGGCCAGATCGGCCTGCCAGGTGCTGGCGAGGAATCCGCCATCGGCCGCGCTTGCTCCCTTGACCTCGATATCGAGCCGGATACCGGGGCGGCCGTTTGATGCCTCGGGATCTGACGCCTGCGCCGCGACGAGGACGCCGTGGTCCATCCATGCGGTGCCCGACCGGACAGCGTCGGCAGCCGAGAGTCCGTGCTCCAGGTGTTGGCGAGATGTGACGTAGTCCGAGGGTGCGCTCAGGTCAGAATCCCGAGACCCGCCGACCCCCATCGCCCAGCCGACACCGAGCGAGCCGAGCGCCGCGCACGTCGTGGCCGCCAGAAGCACCCGCCGTTTCCTCCACCACAAGGAAGTCACCCCCGGCCGTTTGCTTCGCCGAAATGAACACTATCCATGATCTCACGGCCAGGCAGGGAGGGGGATGCTTGGCGAAAAGGATGTTTGCGGCCGCCGGCCGCGATTGTTCACGCATTCCAAGCGGTGGCGTTGACATAGGCGTGGTGGACGCGGAAGCCGAGGCGACGATAGAGCGC
>NZ_DAOQZV010000303.1:0-3304 GCF_035343835.1 Nostocoides sp.
GGCACCCGGCCCTGGCCGGGCAACTCGGTCGCGACTGGAGCGACATCGACGCCGAGTTCGACGCCGCCCTCGATGTCGTCCTGCGCGGCGTCGACGCGCAAGCGCGGGCAGCGCGCGAGCCGGGCGTCGGCTCTTCCTGACAACGGCCCTCACATCGGTCTGGACTCGAACGAATACCCGGCAGACCAAAAGCGCAGCCCGGTGTCCCGCAGATTTCGCCCGGGCCGACCGCACCAACGCATTCGGCAGTACCCCGAGGAGCACCAGGACCACGACGCGCCCGCCTGCGCGCCTCATGCCGGCCCAGTTCGCCGCGCTGGCGGCCATCTGGGGTGCCAGCTTCCTGTTCATCAAGGTCGGGCTGGAGGCGTGTCACCGGCGCAGGTGGTGCTCGGCCGACTCCTGGGAGGCACCGTCGCGCTGCTGGTCACCTCGCTGGTGACCCGGACCCGACTGCCCACAGGACGGGGCGTGTGGGCGCACTTGAGCATCGTCTCGTTGTTGCTGTGCGTGGTGCCCTTCCTGCTCTTCGCCTGGGCAGAGCAGCACATCGACTCCGGCCTGGCGAGCATCTTCAACGTGACGACTCCGCTGATGACCATAGTCGTGGCCCTGCTGGCCCTCCCGGAGGAGCGGCCGACCCGGGCCCGCCTCGCCGGCCTGGCCACCGGATTCGTGGGCGTGCTGGTCGTGCTCGGCCCATGGCGCGGACTGGGGGAGGCAGCGCTGCGGGCCAACTCGCCTGCCTGTTGGCGACGGCCTGCTACGGCATCGCCTTCGTCTACCTGCGCCGCTTCGTCGCGCCGCGTGGCCTGCCCGCGATCTCGGCCGCGACCGTCCAGGTCGGCGTCAGTGCCGTGCTGATGCTGGTGCTCACTCCGTTCCTTCCGGCGCACCCGGTCCACCTGACCTGGCGGGTCACCGCGAGCGTGCTCGCGCTCGGGATCCTCGGCACGGGGACGCCTACGTCTGGAACACCAATGTGGTCGCCGTCTGGGGCGCCACGAATGCCTCGACCGTGACCTACCTGACCCCGGTCGTCGGGGTCGCTCTCGGCGTCCTGCTCCTGGGTGAGCGGATCACGGGGAATCAGCCCGTGGGCGCGCTCGCCGCCGTGCTCGGCATCGCGATCAGCCAGAACCGGATCCGCCTGCGCTGAGCGGGCTTCAGGCGAAGGCGATGGGCACGCCGGAGAAGTTCTCGGCCAGCCCGGCGCCGCCCGAGGGGGAGGAAGTGAGCCACTCCAATTGGGCGAGTTGCAACTGATCGCCGAAGGCGTCGCCGGTCGTATGCAGCGCGGACGACCACGACCAGGAGAACTCGGCCGCGCGCCATACGCGCCGAAGTGCGGTGTCGGAGTAGGCGTTTGCCAACGACTCGTCGCCGCGCTTCCATGCGCCTAGAGCGCGGGCGAGCAGGGTGACATCGGCGATCGCGAGGTTGAGTCCTTTGGCGCCAGTCGGCGGGACGACGTGCGCGGCGTCGCCGGCGAGGAAGAGGCGGGCATGCCGCATCGGCGTGGTCACCCGGCAGCGGAGGGGGAGGATCGATTTCTCGGTGATCGGGCCCGTATGCAGGGTCCAACCGTTCTCGCCCGAGCCCAGACGCGTCGCAGTCGCCTCCCAGATCCGGTCGTCGGACCAATTGGTGATGTGGTCGTCATTCGGCACCTGGAGGTGGAAGCGGCTGATGCTGGCCGAGCGCATCGTGTGCATGGCGAAGCCGTCGGGATGCCAGGCGAAGATGATCTGGTCGGTCGACGGCGCGACATCGGCGAAGAACCCCAGCCAACTGTGCGGATATCGCCGCTCGTAGCTGCGCTGGATCGGCTCGGGAATCGACCCGCGGCTCACGCCCGCGAATCCGTCGCAGCCGACGATGACGTCGGCGTCGATGCGGATCGCGCGGCCGGTCGCGTCGATCCCGGTCAGATAGGGCGCGGTCGAGTCCACGTCGTGCAGGGCGACGTCCTCGACGTTGTAGTACATCTGCTGGCCGGCCGCGAACCGCGCGTCGGAGATGTCCCGAGTCAGCTCGCTCTGGCCATAGACCCACACCGGTCGGCCGCCGAGGCTGACGAAGTCGACCGACCGCTTCGCGCCCGGCCATTGGACATAGATGCCGCGGTGTTCGAGGCCGTTCTTGTGCAGGCCGGCGGAGAGCCCGGCGGCGTCGAGCACGTCGACGGAGGCGGCTTCGAGCAGCCCGGCGCGGAAACGGCCGCGCACGAACTCCGACGATTTCGCCTCGACCACGATGGACTCGATGCCCTCGCGCTCGAGGAGGTGGGAGAGGAGCAACCCGGCCGGTCCGGCCCCGATGATCGCCACGCGGGTCTTCATGGCGTCAGGCTATCCAGCCGGCCGGTGCCGGCGATAGATGGCATTGCGCAACGGGGCTCTCAGGCGGCCGTGCCGTGGCTTGGCCCGTCGTCCCAGGTGTCGCTGCCGAGCTCGTCGAGTCGCGTCATCCACCCGGCTGCGTCCCGGTGCCGGCCCTCCCGCTGCAGGACCCGAACGATCAGGCGCATCATCGCCGCGTCCTTCGGGCGGCGGCGCACGACGCGGCCGGCCGCCTGCTCGGCTTCGGCGAGCCGACCGAGCGCGTATGCCGATCGGGCCAGAATCCGTTGTGCCGCCAGGTCGTCCTTGGTCCGGGGCGCGCGGACGGTCAAGGGAGCGACGAGGCGCGCGCTCGCGGCATACCGGCCGTCTTCCAGGAGGCGGGTGGCAAGGGACAGGCGCTGTTCGGTAGTCATGACTGCCCGTCCAACGCGCTCGCTCGCCCGCGTGTTCCGGGGATGGGCGCCGAGGGGCGCCGGGGACGGACGGTGCCCATGGCGAGGCCCCCAGCCATCGCCGGCAAACTTTCTTCGGCACGACGTCGAGACTGGCTTCGCTGGCGCGTCTGGTGGGTGACGATCGGCGCTGAGCCGGTCGGATCGAACAAGCAGAATCGCCATGTCGCAGTACCTGCTGAGCAATATCACTCCCGCCGGCGCACCCTCGAGCCGAGCGAGTTGCAGTCCGTGATCGGGCGGGTCATCGCCCTCACTGAGGAGATGCAGGCCGCCGGGGTCTGGGTGTTCGCGATGCCGCTCGCCGACCCGTCGAGCGCCACCGACCGGCTCACGCCCAGCGAGCGGGTGGCCTTTGTGCTCCACGACAGCTTCGGTTTCGAGTTCCCGATGATCGCCGACCTGCTCGAGGCCAGCCCTGCGGCTGCCCGCAAACTCGCCTCCCGCGCGCCGGCGAAGGTCGCCGCGCCGATGGCCCAGGACCAGCTCGCGGACTGGGAGGTCGTC
>NZ_DAOQZV010000304.1:0-3286 GCF_035343835.1 Nostocoides sp.
CGAGGCTACGCGTGTGCTCCTGGAGGTGTATGCCCGCCCGACCGGCGTCGCCGCCCTCGCCGCTATCGACCTCGCGCGGGGCGCGGACGGGGTCTGGCGAGCCCGTGTCGCCGGTCTCGGCCCGGGCGCGCATTACGGCTATCGGGTCTGGGGCCCGGGCTGGAACCTCGACCCGGCCTGGGCACCCGGCAACAGCAGCGCCGGCTTCGTCGCCGATCGCGGGCCGCGCGGGCAGCGGTTCAACCCCAACAAGGTCCTCACCGACCCGTATGCCCGCGAGATCTCCCACAGTCCCGCGAGCCCGGACGTCGTGGCGGCAGGCGCGGACGGCGGGGTCTTCGGCTGGGGGCCGCGCGACTACCGGGGGCGACCGGTCCGCGAGTGGGACACCGCGGCATACGCCCCCAAGGCGATCGTGGTCTCTGACGCCACGACGACGGGCACCAAGCCGGCCGTGCCGGCGGAGTCCACCATCGTCTATGAGGCGCACGTGCGGAATCTGACCCTGCACCCGAGCGCCCGCAGGCTCGGCACCTATGTCGCGAACCTGCCCGGTTTCAGCGCAGTCACCGACGTCCCGGAGCCACTCCAGGGGACGTATGCCGGCGCGGCCCACCTTGCCCCCTATGTGAAGGCATTGGGCTGCAATGCGATCGAGCTCATGCCCGTGCAGGAAAGCAATGGCTCGGAGCTTTCCACGACCGGACCGTCCAATCACTGGGCCTATATGACGCTCGGCTATTTCGCGCCGAACCGGCAGTACGCCTTCGACAAGACGCCGGGCGGGCCGACCCGCGAGTTCAAAGAAATGGTGCGGACCTTCCACGAGCACGGCATCGAGGTCTATCTCGACGTCGTCTACAACCACACCGGCGAGGGCGGCAACTGGGGTGATCTCGACACCGTCGGGTTCACCGGCTTCGGGGGTTTCGCGACCACGGAGTACTACGTCCTGACCGACGCGGGCCAGTTGGTCGACGGCGCGACGGGATGCGGCAACCAGACCGATATGTCGAGCGCGATCACCCGGGCACTGGTGACCGATTCACTCGAATACTGGTGCGACGCAATGGGTGTCGACGGTTTCCGTTTCGACCTGGCGCCGGTGCTCGGGCGTGCGCCGATGGCTCAGGCGCGCGAGGACTGGGCCGGACAGCGGCGCTTCTATCGTGATCACCCGCTGCTCACCGAGATCCGCGATCTGGCTCAGGCGCGCAATATCGAGGTCATCGCCGAGGCCTGGGATCTGTGGGGTTATGAGGTCGGCAACTTCCCGGACGGGTGGGCTGAATGGAACGGCCGCTACCGCGACGCCGTGCGCCGGTATCTCAAGGGTGACGGCAATGCCGGAGCGTTCATGGAGGTGATGAACGGTGACTACCGCAACTTCGCCGACCAGGGCGGGCCGCAGCGCTCGATCAACTTCATCACCGCGCACGACGGCTTCGCGATGCTGGATCTGGTCGCCTACGACCACAAGGACAACAGCCAGGCGTGGCCGTTCGGGCCCTCGGACGGCGGCTCGGACAGCAACGACTCCTGGGGCAGCGGGGGCGACCAGGCGCTCATCCGTCAGCGGCTGCGGAACTTCTGGGTGGCGCTCTATTTCGCCCGGGGCGTGCCGATGGTCTGCTCGGGCGATGAGTACGGCCGCACTCAGAACGGCAACAACAACCCCTACAACCTCAACACCATCGGGATGTGGAACAACTGGTCGGCGCTGGCGACCAATGCGCCCACATCGGTGCCGGTGGTCCCGGACGGCGCGGGTGCGGTCGATGCCCCGCAGGGTGCGGCGCTCGCGACCGTCCGCTATCGCGACGCCTTCGGGCGAGCAGACTCGCCGTCGGGCGTCAACCCGCAGTTGGTGTTCGCGTCCTTCCTCGGGGCGCTGCGGCGTGATCACCCGGGGTTGCGGCAACGCTCATACGGCGATGCCGAGCTCGGCGGCACCGATGTCAGCTATGTCTTCTTCCAGCCGGACCAGGCGGAGGCGCCGGCGGACGGCGATCGCGCCGTGCGCCTGTGGATCGATGCCGCTAGCGTCGGCGCCGCGGACTTCCTGCTGCTGATCAATATGGCGGATCAGCCGGTGACTTTCTCTGTGCCGCAAGGGCCTTCATCGGTGTCGTGGCGGCGAATCATCGACACGGCCCACTTTTTCGAGGGCGGCTTCAACTGCTGGTCGCTCGAGCGCGGCGATGTCGTGCAGGGCACCTATGACGCGGCCGCGTGGTCGATCGTCGTGCTCGCCGAGGGTGCGCCTGGGCCGATCAGCGCCGGGGGTGGCCCGGACGGTGGCGCCGGGGGTGGCCGGGCGAAGCAACCGCCGGGTACGAGCGTGATCACCGCGATCACCGATGTCCTGGTGGACTCGGTGCGCGACTGGTTCCGCAGCCGCCGCTGACCCCCCTTACGGTGGCGTGCTAGGTTCGGCTCGTCCGAGCAGGGGAAGTCCGGTGCGAATCCGGCGCTGACCCGCAGCGGTGATACGGCCCACAGGGGCTGTCAGCCCGAATGCCTGCGCGGCGCGTCCGGCACCACCCCTTTTCGATTCCCCGCCGAGGTATGCGGAGGAAGGACTCCCTCATGAATCACGTCACGGCCACTCTCACGCGCGGCGTAACCGTCAGCCTCACCGCGAGCGCTCTCCTATTCGGCGCGGCCACGACGGCCGGTGCGTCACCCACCGCCACGTCCACCACGAGCGAGCAACGGGCCACGGCAGCGGACCGGCTCAGCGCTCGCGTGGCGACCGGCTGGCTCGGCCGCCAGTTCGTCGACGGCTCACATCTGATGACCGATTTCGGCGGCACCAGCTATGACGACCCGGGCCTGACCCTCGATGCCGTCCTCGCCTTTGCCGCCACCAAGACCAATGACGTGCGGGCAACGAAGGCCCTGACGTGGCTGGCCCAGGACAGCAACCTGCTCAGATACATCGGCACCGGCTCCGACGAGTCGTATGCCGGCGCTCACGCGAAACTCGTTCTCGCACTTCAGGTTCGCGGCCAGAACCCGGGCTCCTACGGCGGCCGCGACATCCTCGGGGAGCTGCGATCCCTTCAGCGGGCGGACGGCCGCCTGAGCGACCGCTCCAAGTGGGGCGACTACTCCAATGCCTTCGGGCAGAGCTTCGGCGTGGTGGCGCTCAGCCGTGCCGGTCTGCCGGCCGCCAATCGCGCGGCCGGGTACCTCGCCGGTCAGGCGTGCGCGGACGGCGGCGTGCCGATCACCTTCGAGCAGGCCACGTGCACCGGCGACCGGGACGCGACCGCGCTGGCGA
>NZ_DAOQZV010000305.1:0-3283 GCF_035343835.1 Nostocoides sp.
AGCTGCTCGGCGTGCGCGAGGCGGTCCTCCTCGGCGCGCAGCGCCGCATCCTCACCCGGCTGGGGGTCGATCCGCTCGATGCGCTCCACCCCGGCCCGGAGCACGTCGAGGTCGGCGGTTCGACCGGCGACCAGGTCAGTGAGCCGCTCCAGCTGCGCGCACGCCGAGCGCCAGGCGTCGAGATCGGCGACATAGCGCTCCCGAACCTCCCGCAGATCAGGGCCGCCGAAATCGTCCAGCAGAGCTCGCTGGGCTTCGCCCGAGCGCAGCCGCCACTGATCCGCCTGGCCGTGGACGACGAGCAGGTCTTGGGCAAGCTCGCCCAGCACCGACACCGGCACCGAGCGGCCCCCGGCATACGCCCGGGAACGGCCGCCCGCGCCGACGGTGCGCACAAGAATCAGCCCGTCGGCGGTATCGGCGCCGGCGTCGGCCGCCCGCGCCAGGGCCGGATGCCCGGTGGCGACGTCGATCAGTCCTTCGACGCTGGCCGCATCGGCGGGTGCCCGGACCAGACCCGAGTCGCCGCGCGCACCGAAGAGCAGGCCCAGCCCGGTGACGACCATCGTCTTGCCGGCCCCGGTCTCGCCGCTGACGACATTCAGGCCAGGGTGCAGGGCCAACACCGCCTGGTCGATCACCCCGAGGGCGCCGATCCGTAGCTCGCTGATCATGGCCCGGGCTCGAAGCTGTGCCGGAGCACCGGAATGGCGTCAGCGGCCGGCGCGCCTCGCCAGCCGTGGATGGGCAGGCGCAGCTTCTCGACCAGCCGGTCGGTAAAAGGATCGCCGGAGAGCCGGGCCAGCCGCACCGGCTGCTCCGAACGGCATACCTCAATCCGGGCACCGGGCGGCAGATCGACGCTTCGGCGCCCGTCGCACCACAGCACCCCGGAGCCTTGCGTGCCGGGGATGACCTCCACGGCGATGCGCGAGCGCGGACCCAGCACCAGCGGCCGGGTGAACAACGCGTGCGCGCTGATCGGGACCAGGAGGATGGCGTCGAGATCGGGCCAGACGATGGGGCCGCCCGCGGAGAACGCATAGGCGGTCGAGCCGGTCGGGGTGGCCATCACCACGCCATCGCACCCCCACGTCGACAGCGGCCGGCCGTCGACCTCGACCGTCAGCTCCAGCATCCGCTCACGAGCGACCTTTTCCACGGTGGCCTCGTTCAGGGCCCAGGTGCGGTAGAACTCCTGCCCCTGCCGATAGCTGACGACGTCGACCGTCATCCGCTCGGTGACGGTGTAGTCCTGGGCGACGATTCGGTCGATGGTCGTATGCGTGTCCTTGCGTTCGGACTCGGCCAGGAAGCCGACGTGCCCGAGATTGATCCCGAGCAGCGGGGCGCCGGAGCCGCGCGACAACTCGGCACCGCGCAGAATCGTGCCGTCGCCGCCGAGGACGAGCACCAGCTCGCAGCCGTCGGCAGCGCGTGCCGGGTCGGCGGGCAGGCTCACCGGACCGACCGAACCGGAGAGCGACTCGGCCACCAGCGGGTCGACGCACACCTCGATGCCCGCCAGGGTCAGCCGTTCGATGACGTCGGCAGCCAACTGTCGCGCGTCCTGACGATAGGGATGCACGACGATGAGGATGCGGCGCGGTGGTGTCATGCCTGGTCCTTATCTGACGGCCCGATCGATCAACTCATCCAGAGCCTGCCACGAGCCACCGACAACCTCCGAAACCGCCACCCACAAGAGGTACTCCCGGTTGCCGTGCGACCCGAGAGTCCCGCTCGCAACCAGCGTGCGCAGCGCGAAACCCGCCGCCTCGGCAACTCGGCCCACGTTCCGGATCGCCATCGCCCGGTCGGTGGGCGCAGTCACTACCCCCTTCTTGCCCAGCCGTCCGCGCCCGACCTCGAACTGGGGTTTGACCAGCAGGATCACGTCCGCGTCGGCCGCGCAGACCCGGGCGATGTCATCGAGCACGACCGTTAAGCTGATGAAGCTGAGATCGACGACGACGAGGTCGACCGGCCCGCCGATCATCGGCTCGGTCAGTCCGCGGACCGAGGTTCCCGACAACTCCCGCACCCTGGGGTCGTCGCGCAGTTGCGGGACGAGTTGCCCGTGGCCTACGTCGAGGGCCACCACCTCGCGCGCGCCGCGCTCGAGCAGGACCTGGGTGAATCCGCCGGTGCTCGCCCCCACGTCCAGCGCGCGACGTCCACGGACATCCAGCCCGTATGCCGTGAGCGCCCCGTCGAGCTTCTCCGCACCTCGTCCGACCCACCGGTGCGCGTCGGTGACGTCGAGATCATCCCCTGCCGTCACCGGCTGGGCCGGTTTCAGCGCCGGTATGCCGTTGACCTGCACCGCCCCGCGCGTGATGAGGTCCCGGGCGTGGCCTCGCGATCGGGCTCGGCCCCGGCGGACCAGCTCGACGTCCAGCCGCTGCGCAGGTCCGCTCCCCTCGTCGGCGCCGGTGTCGGGCTCAGTCAACTCGACAGGTCGCGCAAGCGACCGCGGAGCACATCCTCCACGGTGGCTCCGGCACGCAGAAGGGTGTCCAGATCGTCCGGGGCGACAGCAGCGAGTTCGGCCAGGGCGCCGTCGATCACCAGATCTCCGGTCGTGGGGGGCGCCGCGCCTGCCGCAGCGGACGAATTGCCCGACGACGTCGGGACGGTGGGTTGCGCGCTCGGGTCCGTCCCGGTCTGCCGAATCACCGGGAGCGTCGACGATCCGCTCCTGCCGACCGAATCAGGTTTCACGGCTCCGAGCGGCCCCGGGCGCGGGTGCCCGGCATCACTCACGACGGCTCCACCCCGGCAGGCGGGCCGGCCTTTTTGGCCGCGCGGCGAGACCCGCGGGCGGCCGTGGATTTCGCCGGCGTCGTCTTCGCCGTCGAGACCCTCGAAGCCGCCTTCTTGGTGGGCGCCTCGACACCGGCCGCCCTGCCTGCCGGCGCCGTAGTGGCCACCTTCTTCGTCGCCCGCTTGGCCGTTTCCGCCTTGGCCGCCGAGGTTTTGGTGGCTGACACCTTGGTCGCACCGGACTTCCGGCTCACGCCACGCTTGGCCGGGGTGGTCGTGGCGTCGTCAGCACGGTTGGCGCCGTCGGTCGCACGGGTCGGCGTAGCGAGCCTCGAGGATGCCACCTTCTTCGCCGAGCCACGCTTTGCGGGCGCCAGGCGCACCGACGCCGAACGCCGCGACGGCGTCGTCGGCAGTCCCTCGGCAATCGCCGCCGGATCGGCAATAGCGGGCGTCTCGGACGCGATCGGGCGGGGCGCCTCAGGCTCCGGCACGACCCGGCCGGCCAGCGATCCGG
>NZ_DAOQZV010000306.1:0-1340 GCF_035343835.1 Nostocoides sp.
ACGATCGCGACGCCGGCGGCGATCGCGAGCGCGAGCGAACGGGTGGCCCGCCGCGAGTCGGTGCGGTGCGCCTGCCAGATCACCAGGGCCGGCGCGAGCGCCGCGGGGACGATCTTGAGCAGGGTCGCGACGATCAACAGGCCCCACATCCAGCGCCAACGCGTGGCCAGGGCCGCGACAAGGAGCCAGGACACGACGGCGGTGACCACCGCGTCATACCGGGTCGTGATGAGGGAGCCGAGCATCAACGGCAGCGCTGCCATCGACAGCCCGATCAGCGCCTGGCGCCGCTGGGCATAGCCGAGCAGACCCGCGGCCGTCGTCGCCCCGCCCGTCGCGATTGCCCAGGTAACGGCCATCAGCCGGCCGAAGCTCTGCGTCAGGTCGTGCCCGGGGACGAGGGATGCGAGCCAGAAGAGCACCGCTGCGCCGGGCGGGTATTCGAGATCGAGATCGCGATAAGGCAACCGGCCCGCCTTGATCCCCTCGACAACCCGCTCGTAGACCCCGATGTCGGTCAGGCCCGGCCGGGCCCACGGCCCGACATGCGTATAGGGGCCGACCCAGATCAGCAGCGCCAGGACGGCGCACGCCAGCGGGAGGAGCCACGGCCGGTGCCTGCCCGGCGACGGGCGCGCCGCGGCATACCGGCCGGGTCGCCGATCCAGGTAGCCGCCGGTCACAAGGGCGATTATGTCCCGCTCACCGTTCGGCCCTGACGCGCCTCGCGGGCGGCCTGGAGGCGGGTCGAGGTCCGCATCACGGCCGGGGCAAAGCGTTGGGTGCGCCACGACAGTGCGGCGAAGCCGCCGACGGTGATGACCGGCCGGTCGTCCTCGACGCTACGCAACGCCACCTCGGCGACCCTCGCCGGCGTCGTCAAGCGCGGCTGATAGAGGCGAGTGTTGCGGCGGAAGCTCCCCACGGCATACGAGCGGGAGGGCTCGAAGGGGTCGTCGATGAGCTTTGTGTCGACATAGGCGGGGCAGACGATATTGCCCTGGATGCCGTGGCGGCGCGCCTGCGCGTGCAGCGCCTGCGAGAACCCGACGACCGCCCACTTCGTCGTCGCATAGGGCGTCATCGTCGGCGCCGGGATCAGGCCCGCCAGCGAACCGGTGTTGAGGATGACGCCGGCGCTCGCCTTGCCCACGCGCTGCCGCAGCATCACCCCGTATGCCGCGTGCGCGCCGTGGATGACGCCGCGCAGGTTCACATCGATCGCCTTCGTCCAGTGTCGCTCGGTGGTTCCCTCGAACGGGCCCGCGAAGAGCACGCCGGCGTTGTTGACCATCATCTCGAGCCTTCCCCGTTCGCTGGCCACCTGCTCGACGAGGGCG
>NZ_DAOQZV010000306.1:1440-3257 GCF_035343835.1 Nostocoides sp.
CGACGAGGGCGGCGGCGAGCGCCCGGCCGATGCCGGATGCGCCGCCGGTGATGATGGCCGTCGCCGGCCGGAACTTGGTCATGGAACGAAGGCTACGGCGAGCGCAGTGGCGTGGCCGGGGCGACGCTGACCACGCGCAGCGGCTGGCTGTGCGCGCAGGTGCGCAGCGGATCGACCGGGCGGGTGTCGACCACGGCGCCGTTGACGAGCGAGACATTGTCATAGGCGGGACGGCCCTCGAAGATATTGGTGAACTGGTAGCGGCGCACCGCCGTCAGCCGGCAGGTGGCGCCGAAATCGAGCAGGTCGAAGGCCGAGGGCTGGCCCACGAGTTCCTCCCCGCCTTGGCCCGGCACGAAGTGCGTGAGCGGCCCGCCGCCGGTGAAGGTGCCGGCCTGGAGGCGATTGCCCTCGCGGTAGGCGGTGTGCATGTGGCCGTTGATCAGCACTCCGGCGCGCGGGATGCCCTGGACCGCCCAGGGCTCGTGCGAGACGACCACATCGACCGCCGGGCGTTGCGCGAAGCTGGCCAGCCAGCGCTGCTTGGGGGCCTGGGACTTCTCGGCCGACCCCTTGCCGCCGTCGCCCCAGTAGCGCACGTCGTTGAAGCCCGCGATCGTGATCCCTGCGACGTCGACCTCCTGATAGAGGCTGTCATTCGGCTGCAGGAGAATGACATTCGGGATCTCGGCGAGGCGGTTGAGGACGGCGGTGTCGGTCGGCGAGATGGCGTCGTGGTTGCCGCGGACGAACAGATAGGGGACGCCGAGCGACTCGATGCCCGTGTAGAGATCGGCGATCGTGCCCTCCCCGGGCGTGCCGAAGTTGACCAGGTCACCCGCGTCGATGACCAGGTCGACGTCCTCGCTGCGGATGATCGACGCCATCAGGGGGTACTGGTTGCCGGCGTGGATGTCGGAGACCAGCAGGATGCGGAGGACCCTGCCGTCGGCGATCTCGGCCGGCTGATAACGCTCCTGGAGGGCGGCGCTGAGCGCGATGACATTCTGCAGGTAGGGCGCCACCTCGGCCGACCGGGCCTGCAGGTCGTCCAGAATTCCGGCCCGGTTCCGGACCGTGCCGAGCAGCCCGGTGGCGTTGATCTGCTCGGGTGTGGCGCCGGCAAATGTCCCGAAGGCGGCCAATGCGACGATGGCCTGCGCGCCGAGCCAACTCCCCGTGGCGATGGCAAGGGTGCGCCAGCCGGGGCGCCGGTGACGCCAGGCGCTCCGTGCGACGACGGCAGCCGTCGCCGCGACCAGGCCACCGGCGGCGAAACGCAGCGCAAGACCAGTAAGCGCGTCGGCGATCGCGGCGTCCTGCTCGGCCGGGGTGGGCTGGAGACTCCGCATGGAGGCGCCCGCCGCGCCGATCGCCTCGGTGATCTCGGCGCGGACCTGCGGCTGGACGCGCACGCCCGGAGCGAGGCCGCGAAAGCTCAGGTCCACGTCGCCGAGAACGGTCTCGATCACCACGCGGGAGAGGTCGCGGGGATCGGGCGAGAGACTGACCCGGGCCGAGAAGTTCGCCGTGCTCGCCGGCACCGGCGCCAGGATTGTGGTCACGATGCCGGCGAAAACGCAGGCCATGGTGGTCACGCCCAGACCGAGCAGTTGACGCATCTGCCGCGATCCGAGCCGGTGGCCGGCCATCCACCAGGCGCGGACGGCGGCGACGTTCAGCCAGCCGAGCGCGGCGAGCACGGCCACCCGTTCGAGGAGCCCGTATGCCTGCACCTCCCGCCCCACCAGCACGGCACCGGTGAGCAGGGCGACCAGCAGGCCGCTGACCGCAAGCCCGGGGCGCACGCCGGCGGG
>NZ_DAOQZV010000307.1:0-3256 GCF_035343835.1 Nostocoides sp.
GGGGTGGGCGATGTGGCCGCGGCCGGATGCACGGGCTCCGATCCGGCCCCGGTCGCGACAACCACGGCATCGAGGGCCGCGGGTGCCACGGCATACCGGCCCTTCCGGGGCGTCCACCAGCCGGGGATCGCCGACGACCCCCAGCCCTATGCTGCCTTCGTCGCCTTCACCCTACTGGGCGGCAGCGACCGCGCCAGCCTGCGCCGACTGTTGACGATCTGGACTGACGACATCGAACGCCTGATGTCCGGGCGGGGCACCATCGTCGATCAGGAGCCCGAGCTGGCTTCTGTGACAGCGCAATTGACGGTGACCGTCGGGGTTGGCCCGCTGGTGCCGGGCCTGGCCGGTGCCCCGGCGCCGGCGTGGTTGTCGCCGCTCCCTGCCTTCCCACAGATCGATCGGCTCGACCCGCGCTGGGGCCAGGCCGACCTCCTCCTGCAGATCTGCGCAGCTAGTCCGACGACGCTTGCTCACGCCCAGCGGCGACTGATCACCGGAGCCGGCGACTTCGTGCGCCTGGGCTGGGTGCAGCGGGGCTTCCGCGAACCCTTCGCCGGCGGGGCTAGCGGGCTACCCATGCGCAATCTCTTCGGCCAGGTCGACGGAACCGTTCAGCCCGACATGCACGGGATCGACGCCGGACTGCTCTGGGTGGGCGACAACGGCCCTGCCTGGCTGCGAGGCGGGGCCGGGCTGGTGCTACGCCGGATCGCGATGGATCTCGACACCTGGGACCGAGTCGATCGCGGCTCCCGCGAGAACGCGACCGGCCGACGCCTCGACACCGGCGCGCCGGTCACCGGCCGCGCGCTGACCGATGCCCCCGATCTCGACGCGGTCGACGATCTCGGCTTCCATCGCATCGATGACGCGGCTCACTTGCGTCGGGCGCACGGCACCGCGCCGCACGAGCGCTTCCTGCGACGCCCCTATTCGTATGACGATCCCCCCGAGGAGGGTGCGCTCAGCAACTCCGGCCTCCTGTTTGCGGCCTACTGCGCCGATCCGGCGCGGCAGTTCGTGCCCGTCCAGCGGCGGCTCGCCGAACTCGACCTGCTCAACCTGTGGACCAGGCCGATCGGCTCGGCCGTCTTCGCCATGCTCCCGGGGGCGAGGGACGGCGAGATCCTGGGCCAGGCCCTGGTGGCCTGACCCGCGGGCGTACGGACGGGAAAATGCTCGTCCGCAACGGAAGACTTCCGTTGCGGACGAGCACTTTGTGGGATCGGACGGGAAAGCCGAGACGTTAGGCCCGCGGCTTCTCGCGCATCTCATAGGTGGCGATGAGGTCGCCGAGCTGCAGGTCGTTGAAGCTGCCCAGGTTGATGCCGCACTCGTAGCCCTCGCGGACTTCGACGACATCGTCCTTGAAGCGCCGCAGGCCGGCCACCTCGACGTTCTCGGCGACGACGACACCCTGGCGGGTGATGCGCGCCTTGGCGCCGCGGCGGATCTCGCCGCTGCGGACGATCGACCCGGCGATATTGCCGAACTTGCTGGAGCGGAAGATCTCGCGGATCTCGGCGGTGCCGAGCTCCACCTCTTCGAACTCCGGCTTGAGCATGCCCTTCAGGGCCGCCTCGATCTCCTCGATCGCCTGGTAGATGACCGAGTAGTAGCGGATCTCGACGCCCTCACGCTCGGCATAGTCGGCGTTCTGGCCCTCGGCCCGGACGTTGAAGCCGATGATGATCGCGTTCGAGGCCATCGCGAGGTTGATGTTGTTCATCGTGATGGCACCGACGCCGCGGTCGATGATCCGCAGGTCGACCTCGTCGCCGACGTCGATCTGCAGCAGGGCATCTTCGAGCGCCTCGACCGAACCCGATACGTCACCCTTGAGGATGAGGTTGAGGGTGTCGACCTTGCCGGCCGCGAGGGCGGCGTTGAGGTCTTCGAGCGAGATGCGCTTGCGGGCCTTGGCCAGGCTGGCCTGGCGGTCGGCCGCCTCGCGCCGCTCGGCGATCTGCCGGGCGGTGCGGTCGTCGGGGGCAACGACGAAGGTGTCGCCGGCGCGCGGCACCGAGGAGAGACCGAGCACCTGCACCGGCCGCGACGGGGTCGCCTCGGTGAGGTTGTTGCCGTGCTCATCCAGCATCGCCCGGACGCGGCCGTGCGAGCTACCGGTGACGATCGCGTCACCGACGTGCAGGGTGCCGGACTGGATGAGAACGGTCGCCGTGGCGCCACGTCCACGGTCGAGGTTGGCCTCGATCGCGACACCGCGAGCATCCCGGTCGGGGTTAGCGCGCAGGTCCAGGGCTGCGTCGGCCGTCAGCAGGACGGCCTCGAGCAGCTCGTCGATGTTCAGGCCCTGCTTGGCCGAGACGTCGACGAACATCGTCTCGCCGCCGTACTCCTCGGCGACGAGGTTGTACTCGGTGAGCTGCTGACGGATCTTGGCCGGGTTCGCGCCCTCGACGTCGATCTTGTTGACCGCGACCACGATCGGCACGTCGGCCGCCTGGGCGTGGTTGAGCGCCTCGATGGTCTGCGGCATGACGCCGTCGTCGGCGGCGACCACGAGGATCGCGATGTCGGTGACCTTGGCACCACGAGCACGCATGGCGGTGAAGGCCTCGTGACCCGGGGTGTCGATGAAGGTCATCGCCCGGTCGACGCCCTCGTGCTCCTTGTGGATCTGGTAGGCGCCGATGTGCTGGGTGATGCCACCGTGCTCGCCGGCCGCGACATTCTCGTTGCGGATGGCGTCCAGCAGCTTGGTCTTGCCATGGTCGACGTGACCCATGACGGTGACGACCGGCGGGCGAGCCTGCAGGTCCTCCTCCTCCTCGGAGTCGACACCGAACTCGAGGTCGATGTCGAAGGAGTCGAAGAGTTCCTTCTCCTCCTCCTCGGGGCTGACCATGCGAATGTCGTAGCCGAGCTCGGCGCCGAGCAGCTTGAAGGTGTCCTCGTCCAGGCTCTGAGTCGCCGTGGCCATCTCACCGAGGTGGAAGAGCACGGTGACCAGCGACGCCGGATTCGCATCGATCTTCTCGGCGAAGTCGGTCAGCGAGGCGCCCTGCCGGATCCGGATCTCGGTCGTGCCGTCGCCGCGGGGGACGGTGACACCACCGATGGTCGGCGCGGACATCTGCTCGAACTCTTGACGCTTCGCCCGCTTGGACTTGCGCTGCTTGTTGCGGCCGCCGCCCTTGCCGAAGGCACCCTGGGTGCCACCGCGGCCACCCGGACCTCCGCCCGGACGACCGGGACCGCCGCCGAAGCCGCCGGCACCGCCACCAGGACC
>NZ_DAOQZV010000308.1:0-3224 GCF_035343835.1 Nostocoides sp.
CATCGCCGCAGCGAGCATCCGTCGCGCGCCCCATGTCACTCGGCGCGGCAACTGACCGCTCGCACCCTTGAGCCGAGAACGGATCGTGCAGCGCGCATGCCCCCTCACCGGGCGCGCGCCGCACGATCCGTTCGGCACGTGGCAGCGGGCCGCACGGGGGTGCGGGAGCCGCACTCGTAGCGTAGAAACGCGGGGCGCGGGCGAGAAGTCCAACACCTGGGGGACAGGGATGGTTGAGTGACCCCGTGACCGCCCCCACCCGCCTGCGCGACGACCGCGACTTCGTCCGCTACTGGGGCGCCCGGCAGGTGTCGGTCATGGGGTCGCTGGTCACCGCGGTCGTCATGCCGGTGCTCATCTATCGCGTCAGCGCCTCGCCGGCGTTGACTGCGCTGACGACCGTGCTCGAGGGGCTCCCCTACGTCCTCTTCGGGCTCTTTGCCGGCGCGCTCGCCGACCGGCTCGACCGCAAACGCCTGATGGTCCGCACCGACCTGGTGTGTGCCGCAGCGATCGCCTCGGTCCCGATCGCCTATGAGGCCGGCATGCTGACGATTCCCCATGTGCTCGGCGCGGCCTTCGTCAGCCAGGCAATGTTCACCCTCTTCGATGGGGCGGCCTTCGGGGCACTACCGACGCTCGTCGGGCGCGACCGGATCGGCGAGGCGAATGCCGCGATCTGGGGTTTCGGCGGGGTGCTCGATCTGTCGGTGCCGATGGCCGTCGGAATCGCGCTGGCCGTCGTCCATCCCGCCGACCTGCTCCTGATCGACAGTTTCAGCTTCGTCGCCTCGGCCGTCTTGTTGGGCAGTATCCGTCGCCCGATGACGGGGGATCGCTCGCGGGCTCCCGCCTTCTCGGCGCGCCAGATCCGCGCCGATGTCGGCGAGGGCCTCCGCTTCCTCTGGGCCCACACCGGCGTGCGGGCGATGACCGTGATCGGGATGCTGCAGTCCATGGCCGGCGCCGGTTTCATGGCCCTCGCCGTGCCGTATGCCGATCGCCTCCTCCACATCGGAACATCCGGTCTGCGATTCGGCATGTTGTTCGCGGCCTGGGGAATCGGCGGGATCATCGCCGCGGCGCTCACGCCCCGGCTGTTGCGAAAGCGCTCAACCGCGTGGGTGACCCTGGCCTTCATCCCCGCCTCGGCCGCAGCCGGGGTCGCCGTCGCGCTCAGCCGACACTGGATGCTCGCCACCTCGCTGATGATCGCCTGGGGCGTCGCCTATCAAGTCGTCATCATCAATGCCCTCACCTATCGCCAGCAGGTGACTCCCGAGCACCTCCTCGGCCGGGTCAACACCGCGGGACGCATGCTGTCCTATGGCGTGGGCTGGACGGGTGGCGCCCTGGCCGCAGGAGCCCTCGTCGGGTGGTTGGGACTGGCGAGCACGCTGGTGCTGATGGTCGCAATCGGGGGGCTCGCCGCGGCATACGGCTGGGGGTCGTCGCTGCGCAGCGTGGCCTCCGAGCGCTAGCGTGGGTCAACCAAAGGGAATGCTGCCCGCGGGTGGCGCTCGATCCGGAAGGCGGGCAGATGAGCACGACCGTATGGACGCAGACCGACCTGCTTCGTGAGCTCGACCAGGTTGTCGAGGGCGAGCTCAACCGGCACATGAAGGTGGCCAAGGAGTGGTTCCCGCACGACTACATCCCGTGGTCGGACGGCCGCAATTTCGACGGATTGATGGGGGGCGAGCCGTGGAGCCCAGACGACGCACCGCTCAGCGATGTCGCCCGGTCCGCGCTGATCGTCAACCTGCTCACTGAGGACAACCTGCCCAGCTATCACCACGAGATCGCGATCATCTTCGGTCGCGACGACGCGTGGGGGGAATGGGTGCATCGCTGGACTGCCGAGGAGGGCCGGCACGGCATCGCGATGCGCGACTACATGACCGTCAAGAGGCTCGTCGACCCGGTGCAGCTGGAGCGCTTCCGGATGACGCACATGGGCACGGGCTACACCTCCAGCCACTCCGGCGACATGATGCGCTCCTTGGCGTATGTCAGCTTCCAGGAGTTGGCGACGCGGATCTCGCACCGCAACACCGGCAAATACACCGACGACCCGATGTGCGAACAGTTGCTCCAGCGGATCGCGGCCGACGAGAACCTCCACATGATTTTCTATCGCAACCTGCTCGGGGCGGCCCTGGAACTGGCCCCGGACCAGGCGATGTGTGCGATCCGCGATGTCGTGACCGGCTTCCAGATGCCCGGCACCGACATCCCGGGCTTCCAGCGCAAGGCCGTCGAGATCGCCGTCGCCGGGATCTACGACCTGCGCTCGCACCACGACGATGTCGTCGCCCCCGTGCTGCGCTTCTGGAAGATCTGGGACGTCGAGGGCCTGGGCGCCGACGGCGAGCAGGCCCGGACCGAGCTCGATGCCTTCATGGCCGACTTGGACAAGCAGGCGTCCCGCTTCGAGGACAAGCGCGACACCCTGAAGTCCCGGATGAACATCGGCTGACGCAGCCTGACCCCCGGATCGCACACCGGCCTCCCGGAGCAGTCGGTCGGCGCCACTGCCGCGCGGCGGTAGCGGCCCCGTCCGGGGACGGGGTGGCAAGATGACCGGCTATGACGCAATCGCCAGCTGAGGACTCGGCCCCCCGGACGATGGGCACCGATGAGGGCAACCGGATCGTCGTCCTGACCCCCGAGGGCATGGGCGTCGTCGCGTCGGGCGACGGCGGGCGCAACCCGTCCGACCTGGTCGAACAACCGGCCAAGGTGATGCGCGTGGCCTCGATGATCAAGCAACTGCTGGACGAGGTTCGCAGCGCCCCGCTCGACGAGGCCGGCCGCGCGCGCCTGGCCGAGATCCACCAGCGCTCCATCGCCGAACTCAAGGACGGCCTCGCCCCAGAGCTCGTCGACGAACTCGACCGGCTGGCGCTGCCCTTCGGGGCCGGGACCACGCCGAGCGATGCGGAACTGCGCATCGCCCAAGCCCAGCTGGTCGGCTGGCTCGAAGGCCTCTTTCACGGCATCCAGGCGGCGCTGGTCGCGCAGCAGATGGCCGCGCAAGCGCAACTGCAGCAGATGCGCCATGCCCTGCCACCTGGTCACCCCGCGGCGACGGGTGAGCAGGCGCAGGCCCCCCAGGCCGGTATGCCGATGCGCCCCGGCGGCCCGCCGGAGGCCGGTGGCACCGGCCAGTACCTCTGATCAGTCCGCGACCGGAGGCCGGTCGCACCAGCCAGCACCTCTGA
>NZ_DAOQZV010000309.1:0-3219 GCF_035343835.1 Nostocoides sp.
CACGGCACGAGGACGAAGGCGCGCTCATTCGCCCGCGGGTGGGGCAGGAGGAGCGCCGGGTCGTCACTGCGGACCTCGTCGGGGCCGCCCGGCGTGCCGTACTGGATCAAGTCCAGGTCGAGCGTGCGCTCACCCCAGCGCACCGCGCGCACGCGGCCGTGTCGCGCCTCGATCCGGTGCAGCGCGGCCAGCAGGTCGGGGGGGGTCAACTCGGTGTGCCCGACGAGCGCGGCGTTGAGGTAGTCGGCCTGCTCCGGGCCACCGACCGGGTCGGTCTCGACGAGCTGGGAGACCGCATCAACGCGCACGCCCGGGGCGGCCCGAAGTTCCTCGACAGCGGCGCCCAGGGTCGCGACCCGGTCACCTAGATTGCTCCCGAGCGCGACGACGAATTCGGCCGTCCGACGCCGCCGGATCGTCACGCTGACATCGGCGAAGGCGTGCGCGATCGGCGCGGTCGGCTTGTGCACGGTGACATCCACCGCGACGAGCTCGCCCAGGGCGAGGACATCCGAAGCGATCGCCTCGGCGAGCGCTTCGATCAGATCGAAGCTCGGCCCGGTCAGCCGGGCCATGGCCAGATCCGCGACGACGCCGTAGTTGACCGTGTCCGCCAGATCGTCGCTGGCGCCCGCTGCCCGCAGGTCGGCGTGCAGCACGATGTCGACGACGAACTCTTGGCCGGTCGCCTTCTCGAAGTCGAAGACACCGTGAAAACCCTTGCCGCGCAGCCCCGTCAGCGTGATGGCGTCCCGCTCCGGGCCGTATGCCGTCACTCCCCACCCCCGGGCAGCTTCCCCCAGGCGGTCGCCACGTCGAGCGCGTCGCGCGTGGCCGTGATGTCGTGCACGCGGATCCCCCACACACCCGCCTCGGCGGCGTAGGCCGAGGTGACCGCGGTGGCCACCTCGCGCTCATCGGCACCGCGGATCGTCTCCTCGCTCCGGCCGACCAGGCCGAGAAAGCGCTTGCGGGATGTGCCAACCAGCACCCGGTGCCCGAGCGCCATGATCTCCGGGAGACCGCGCAGCAGGGCCCAGTTGTGCTCGGGCAGCTTGGCAAAGCCGAGACCCGGGTCGAGGATGATCTGCTCCGGGCGCACGCCCTGGGAGGTCAGGGCGTCGATGCGGGTGGTGAGCTCACGGCATACGTCCGCCATGACATCGTCGTAATGGGCACACGCCTGCATGGTCGCGGAGTGTCCGCGCCAGTGCATGGCGACGAAGTCGACGCCCGCGTCAGCGACGACGGACGCCATCCCTGGGTCGGCCAAGGCACCTGAGACGTCGTTGACGATCCGCGCGCCCGCAGCAATCGCCGCCTGGGCGACCTCGGCGCGCATGGTATCGATCGAAACCATCGCACCGGACGCCGCGAGCGCCGCGACGACCGGGATGGTCCGGCGCAACTCCTCATCGAGGTCCGGACGCAGGGCACCAGGTCGGGTGGACTCCCCCCCGACATCCACGACGTCGGCTCCCGCAGCCATCAGCTCGCGGCCGTGCTCGACGGCGGCATCCGCGTCGAACCACGCCCCACCATCGGAGAAAGAGTCGGGGGTGACATTGACGACGCCCACCAGCACCGGGCCGCTCAAGGTGCCCCGCCCGGACGGATCACCGCGCCCCGCCGAGCAGCAACGACATGGCTTCGGCGCGCGTGGCAGGGTGCCGGAGGCTGCCGCGCACGGCGGAGGTGATGGTCTGCGCGCCGGGCTTGCGCACCCCGCGCATCGACATGCACAGGTGCTCCGCCTCGACGACCACGATGCAGCCCATCACGCTCAGGTGCTCCACGAGGGCGTCGGCAATCTGGCTGGTCAAACGCTCCTGGACCTGCGGACGCCGGGCATAGACGTCGACGAGGCGCGCGAGTTTGGACAGGCCGGTGACCTGGCCGCCGCTGGGGAGGTAGCCGATGTGCGCGACGCCGTGAAAGGGCAGCAGGTGGTGCTCGCAGGTGCTGTAGAGAGCGATATCGCGGACGATCACCAACTCGTCGTGATCGACCTCGAACTTCTTGGCGAGCACATCGCCGGCGTGCTGGTGGAGACCGGCGAACGCCTCGGCATACGCGCGCGCGACTCGTGCCGGCGTTTCGATCAGGCCGTCACGGTCGGGATCCTCACCGATGGCCGCGAGGATCTCGCGGACGGCGGCCTCGATCCGAGCCTGGTCGAAGCCGCTCACTGCTGACTCGCTCACGGGCGCCCTTTCTGCAGGCTCAGTAGGGGTCGCCGGCCTGGGGGTCGACCGGCTGGCCCTCGGGGGTTTCGACGATCTGTGCGGTCGGCTTGTCATCGGCATACGGCGAGGCGCCGACGGCCGCGGCCGCGTCGATGGCCCGCTCGGTCGCCCGGTTCCCCGGACTGGCGACTGCACCCACGGGGGCGCCCGAGCCGTTGAGCGCCGCTTGCTCGGCAGGCGTCAGGACCGGGGGCTTGTCCGAGATGAGGCGGTGCTCCGAGGAGAGCCAGGTCGGCCGGACCGGCCGCTTGCGCACGTCGTGGAAGATCGCGGCGATGTCCTTGGCGTTGAGTGTCTCGCGCTCGAGCAACTCCAGGACGAGGCGGTCGAGGACATCGCGGTTGTCGTTGAGTGCGTGCCAGGCTTCATCGTGGGCCGACTCGATCAGGCGGCGGACCTCTTCGTCGACGATCCCAGCGACGTGCTCGGAGTAGTCGCGCTGGTGGCCGTAGTCGCGCCCGAGGAAGACCTCCCCCTGGCTCTGGCCGAGCTTGATCGCGCCGACCCGCTCGGACATGCCGTATTCGGTGACCATCTTGCGGGCCATCGCCGTGGCCTTCTCGATGTCGTTCGCGGCACCCGTGGTGGGGTCGTGGAAGATGATTTCCTCGGCGACCCGGCCACCCAAGGCATACGCCAACTGGTCGAGGATCTCGTTGCGCGTCGTGGAGTACTTGTCGTCGCTCGGCAGCACCATCGTGTAGCCCAGCGCACGGCCACGCGGCAGGATCGTGATCTTGTTGACCGGGTCGGTGTGGTTCATCGCCGCGGCGACGAGCGCGTGCCCGCCCTCGTGATAGGCGGTGATCTTGCGCTCCTTGGCACTCATGATCCGGGTGCGCTTCTGCGGGCCGGCCATCACTCGGTCGATGGCCTCATCGAGCGTGGCGTCGGTGATCAGGTGACCCGAACTGCGCGCTGTCAGCAGCGCCGCCTCGTTCAAGACATTGGCCAGATCGGCACCGGTGAAGCC
>NZ_DAOQZV010000310.1:0-3213 GCF_035343835.1 Nostocoides sp.
CGCCGCCGGGCACCCGCCCGGGCCGCAGGCCGAGCCCGTCGTCGCGGGCCGGGCCGCAGGAGTAGCACGTGGGGAAGGGGTGCTTCGCCAGACCTTCGTAGGCGGGGCCGCAGCCGAGGGCCACGGCATACGGGACCGGGGTGATCGCCGGTGGGGATAGGTCGGGAGTTGCAGAAGCGGTTGCCACGCGAACGTCCTTCGCGCGCAACTCTATTCCGCCGTCAACGACGGCAACGTCCATTGGCACGTCGAGCGGCGGGGGCTCGCTCAACCGGACCGTGACGGTCGTGATCGCCGCGTCTGCGGCGCGCAAGACCCCGGCCAGGCGACCGGCGAACCACCCGCCATTGGCCGACTCGGGTGGCCCGTTGAAGTGGGCGGGGATGGTCAGCTGATCGGTCATCAGCCCATCGTCGCCCATGGCCGGACGAGGCCGCTAGTCACCCACCCCGAAGGCACTCCAGCCGCCGGCGGGCGCGGCGCCGACGTCCAGCGCTTGCAGGCTCTTGAGCAGGATGGGGTCCTGGCGATCGAGCCAGCGGACCAGTTGTTTGAAGCTGACCAGGTGGGTGTCGGGGGCGGCAGCCATCGTGCGCATCGCCTGCTCGACGGCGTCCATATAGACGCCGCCGTTCCACTGCTCGAAGTGGTTGCCGATGATCAGCGGGGCGCGGTTGCCCGTCAGCGCGCGTTCGTGCCCGGCGAGCAGTGCGGCCCGGGCCTCCTTGCCCCACTTCACCCAATGGCGCGGGTCCTTGGCGGGCTGGGGGCCGGACTGATTGGCCATGTAGTTGTAGTCCATGGCGATGACCTCGAAGGTGTGGCCGGGGAAGGGCACGATGGACATCGGGATGTTCCACACCTGGGTGCCGTCGAAGAGCCGCGGCCACACCTGCCGCCCGCCGGTCGAACTGTCGTAACGCCAGCCCAGCGTGGCCGCGGTGGGGATCAGACCCTGCTGGCCGAGCAGGCACGGCGTCCGGCCGCCGATCAACTCGGTGCGATAGTCGAAGGGCAACGACGGGACGTCCGCCCAGCCGGTGGTCGAGCGCCAGTGCGTCACCATCCAAACCGCCTGGTCGATCTCCGAGCGCCAGTCGTCGGGGGACCAGTTCGCCACGCTGCCCGAGCCGCCGCAGAAGTGGCCGTTGAAGTGGGTGCCGATCTCGTTGCCCTCGAGCCAGGCCTGGCCGATGCCTTCGATCGTGCGGCGCACCGAGGCATCAGACAGGAAGGGGATGTCGGAGCGGCCGACGCCATTGCGCGGCGGCCGGTAGTCCTTGGCGTCCACCCCGCGCAGGGTGTAGAGCCCGCTGAGGAAGATCGTCATACTCGCGCCGATTTCCCTTGCGACAGCGCGGAATCGTGTCAGCAGAGCGGCATCGGTCTCGCCGCCGCCGTCCCACGAGATGACGACGAATTGCGGTGGTGCCACACCCGGGACGAGGTCAGGTAGGACGGGTTGATTCGGCTGCGGTCCGGTGTCGGAGGTCGAGCCGTCACCGATCGGCGTCGCTGTCGGCGACGCCGGCGTGGGCTTGTGAGTCGGTGTCGTGGCATGGGTGGCCGCCGGCCCAAGCCCACCCCCGCATCCACCGAGCGCGGCGGTCAGCGCCGCGCCGCCGGCGAGCATCGCTCGCCGCCTGGACGTCTCCGTCGTCATATCCCCCTGCTCCCTTCCACGCACCACTGTGCCGAGGCCGAGTGCGTATGCAGTGGAGACGCGCCGTGGTCACGGCAGGTTGGCTCCGGCCTTGGGCGCTCGGGGCGTCGATGGGGGGTGTGAGCCGTCAGCTGCCCGGGTCGGCGATCGCGAGGAGGGCTGCGGCATACGCCTCTTCGACATCGGGCGCCGTATGGACGTCGATGCCGTGTGCGCCGCTGACGCGCACCTCCCAGCCGTCCGGGGTGCGCAGCAGCGCGTTCAGGCGGTCGCCGATCAGCTCGCGCAACTGGTCCTCACGCGGCAGCCAGATCGACTGGTCCAGATCCACCGAGTCCAGGGCCCATTCGGTGGTGCCGTTGAAGCCGAGCACGGTCTGATCCTGGTAGTGGTGGACCTCGACGGTCAGGTCACTGATCCAGAAAACGTCCTGATGGAGTTGCTCATTGTCGATGACGAAGCGATCGCCGGGCCGGGGATCCCACATGATCCCGGCGGCCGCGAGGTGCTTGGCGCTCTCCAGACTCAGCATCGGCCCATTGTCGTCCCCGGCGCGCCTGGTCGGCGTGTCGGCGCCTTGTGCGCCGTGTGTCAGGATCGCCGTATGACGGCGCAACTTCTCGACGGCCTGGCGATCCTGGCCTCGATCAAGACCGAGCTGGCGCAGCGAGTCGCGGCACTGGCCGAGCACGGGGTGGTCCCCGGCCTGGGCACGATCCTGGTCGGCGATGACCCGGGCAGCCAGTGGTATGTCAATGCCAAGCACCGCGACTGTCACGAGATCGGCATCGCGAGCATCCGGCGTGACCTGCCCGCGGGCACGTCCTTGGCCGAGGTGCTCGCCGCCGTCGACGAGCTCAACGCCGACCCGGCGTGCACCGGTTTCCTCGTGCAACAGCCGACCGGCCTGGACGAGAACGCCATCCTTTCCCGGGTCGACCCGGGCAAGGACGTCGACGGACTGCACCCGATGAATCTCGGCTGGCTGGTTCTCGGCCAGGACGCCCCACTGCCGTGCACCCCGAAAGGCTGCATCGAGCTCCTGCGCCGGTATGACGTGCCCATCGCGGGTGCCCGCGTCGCCGTCGTGGGCCGCGGGATCACCGTCGGACGTCCGCTGGGCCTGATGCTCACGCGCCGCAGCGAGAACGCGACGGTCGTGACCTGTCATACGGGCACCAAGGATTTGGCGGCCGAGCTAAGCCGAGCCGACATCATCGTGGCCGCCGCCGGCGTGCCGCACATGGTGACGCCGGACATGGTCGCGCCCGGGGCCGCGGTGCTCGATGTGGGCGTGAGCCGGATCGTCGCCGAGGACGGCACGAAGGTGGTTGCCGGGGACGTGCACCCGCAGGTGCGCGAGGTGGCCGGCTGGGTCAGCCCGAATCCCGGGGGCGTCGGGCCGATGACCCGGGCCATGTTGTTGACCAATGTCGTCGAGGCGGCCGAGCACGCTCTGGCGACTCGGCGCTGACCGCGCGATTCGACTGACCAGGCGATGAGCGACGATCAGCCCTGGGGGCCCGGGCGATCCCGCCCGGTCGCGCCCG
>NZ_DAOQZV010000311.1:0-3204 GCF_035343835.1 Nostocoides sp.
GCGACCCGGCCGTCGGGGAGTTTCTCGCTCCCTGCGGCATAGGGGGAGGCGAACCACACGGCGTCGACTCCCGGGTAGGGCACGCCGGGGCAATCCACAAGTGACGGGCCGAAGGGTCGGCCCACGAAAGGCGTGGTCGAATCGCCTTCACCCGAGCCGGGGACGACGAGCGCGAATCGGGCCGTGCAGAGATCGCCGGCGAACGCCGTGCTGCCGGGCGAACCGCCCCAACCCCACGTGGCCGGCACCGCGAGTGAGGCTGCACCATAGGACTCCACGCGCCAGCCGTCCGGGGTAACGGGCAGCGGCGGGATGCCCCGGATCGGGCCGTCCGGAGCGTCCGAGGGCGACGGCGCGGCGAGTGATGACGACGCCTGAGTGGCTGTCCTCCCAGGCCCCCGCGTCTCGGGACCGGACAGCGTCGGGCTCACGGCCAGTGCCACGACCCCCGCTCCCGCGGCGATAGCGGCGCCGATGGGAACCCACCGCAACCTGCGCCGAGACGGCGTTTGTGGCCCAACCCGGACTGGTGCCCCTCCCGGCACTGGGTGGGCTAAGGGCGGCATCGTCATGGACCGATGCGCGCCAATCTGCAGAGCGAGGGCGGCTGGGGCGTTGCCCGCCTGCTCCTTGAGTGTCGATCGGACGAGGGCTTCGAGGTCGTCGTCGGTAGGCGTCGTCATGTGGCGTCCTCCTGGCTCAGGGCGGTGCGCATGCTCGCCAGCGCTCGGTGCAGGGCCGACCGAACGCTCGACTCCCCGATGCCGAGGAGGGCAGCGATCTCGGCGTGGTCGAGATCTTCGTAGAAGCGGAGCACGACGACGGCGCGCTGCCGCGGCGGGAGGGCACGGCATACGTGCCAGATCGCGTCGCGCTCCGCGACGGTGCCCGCCAGATCGGGCGCCTCGGCCCGGCGGACCTCGGCGACGGGCGTGACCCGCTGATCCCAGCGTCGCCACCGGGAAATGTGTGCGTTGGCGATCATCCGCCGCACATAGCGATCGGGGTGATCGGCCTCGCTGATACGTTCCCAATTGACGTATGCCGTGGTCAGCGCCGCCTGCACGGCCTCCTCGGCGGCCTGGGCATTGCCGGTCAGGAGGTAGCCGAAGCGCAACAGGGCAGCTTCGTGGGCGGCCACCCAGGCCTCGAAGTCGGCGTGCACGGCGACCACCATGACCTACTGACGCACGACGGCCGCGGAACGCTGCTTGGTCAGAGGCGGACGAGCATCTTGCCGGTGTTGGCACCGCCGAGCAGGTCGATGAAGGCCTGTGGGGCGCTGTCTAGGCCGTCGCGGAAGGTCTCGTCATAGCGGATCTCGCCGGCGGCCAGCCACGGCCCGACTTCGGCCAGGAACTGCGGCCGCAGGCTCGCGTATTTGGCGACGATGAAACCGCGTAACGTCAGATTCTTGCCGATGACGAGGGCAAGGTTGCGGGGTGCGGCGGAGGGCTCGGTCTCGTTGTACTGGGCGATGGCGCCACACATCGCCACGCGGCCGTTGAGATTCAGGCGGGAGAGCGCCGCTTCGAGATGGTCGCCGCCGACATTGTCGAAGTAGACATCGATGCCGTCGGGGGCTGCGGCCTTCAATTCCGCGGCGACCCCGTCGTGATAGTCGAAGGCCGCATCGAAGCCGAGATCCCGCAGATGGTGGACCTTGGCAGGGCTACCGGCGCTGCCGACGACCCGCGAGGCACCTTTGAGCCGCGCGATCTGGCCGACGAGGGAGCCGACCGCGCCGGCTGCCCCGGAGACGAAGACCGCGTCGCCGGGCTGGAACTCGGCGGCGGCGACCAGGCCGGCATACGCGGTCAGGCCGGGCATGCCGAGCACGCCGAGATAGGCCGACTCGGGAGCGAGGGTGGTGTCGATGACCGTCGCGCCGCGCGCGGGAACGACGGCGTGCTCGCGCCAGCCGAGGCCGTGCAGGACGTGGGAGCCCAACGGGTGCTCGGCACTGGTCGACGCGATGACCTCACCGACCGCGCCCCCGTCGAGCGGGGCGTCGATCTGGAAGGGCGGGATATAGGACTTCACGTCGTTCATCCGGCCGCGCATATAGGGGTCGACCGACATCACGGTGTTGCGGACGAGCACCTCGCCGGGCCCGAGATCGGGCAGGTCGGCCGACTCGAGGCGGAAGTCGGCGTCGGTTGGCCAGCCGTCGGGGCGCTGGGCAAGGACGATCTGGCGGGTGCTGGTCGGCAGTGGCATAGGACCCATCCTCGCGCACCCGTGGTGCGCCGCCGCCACCTATGCACCGGACGCCACCGGGTTGACTCCCCCGATGGTGAATGGTGTCCACGGGGCAGAGTTCCGCCCGCGGAGTCCGCGCGGTCCGGGTGCGGTCAGTGGGCGCGGGCACGCTCCAGGGCTTTGGCGTATCCCGTTCCCATCGCGAGCAGGGCCAGGCCCGCGCCGATGAAGGCGGTGATCCGCACGATCCCGTCGAGAGTCGCGAGGTCGAAAAGCACCAGCTTCGCGACCGCCGCAGCGGCCAGCATTAGGCCAGCGCGCAGCGCGATCGCCGCGTCGCGGCCGCGCCGCAGACCGTGCATGAGCAGGTATGCCGCACCCGCCGCCCAGAGCAGCGTCGCCAGCCCGTGGCCGACCACGAAGCCGCCGGCGGGCCGGTCCATCGCGTCGCCGGCCACGACGGCCAGCGAGATGACAGCGGCGCTAGTACCCGCGAGTGCGATTGCCAGGCAGGTGATTTCGGCGAAGCGAGTCCACTGGCCGGTCACGCCGGCAACGAGCCGGCGCATGGTGGGCAGCGCGAGGAGCGCGGCGGTGGCGACCAGAGCGGCAGCGACGGCGTCCATCCACTGGATGCGCGCCGTCGCGTCCGTGCGATTGATGAGCGCCCCGAAGGTCGGCAGCACGCCGAGGAGGGCGAGCGCGAGGGTGGCCGAGGTGGCCAAGCGGGTCCAGAGCCGGTCGAGCGAACGGGAGGCAACGGCATACGCCACGGCGAGCGCAGCGAGACCGAGTGGGGTCGCGTTGTCGCCCAAACCGTCGACGACGGCGCCGATCGCGAAGGCCGTGCCGACCGCTCCAGCCCAGGGGGAGAAGCGCAATGCCGGCTCGAGGCCAGCGCGGTCCCGGACGGTCGAGGCCAGGCCGAGGTAGGCCAGCGCCGCGAGGGCGAGGACGAGCCAGCCGGGGAGGGCGCTCGCGCCGGAGGTGGCGGCGAGGGCC
>NZ_DAOQZV010000312.1:0-3184 GCF_035343835.1 Nostocoides sp.
GCTGAACATCAGCTCGCACCCCGGCAACACCTCGGGCGTTCCCCCCAGCGCCGCGTTCAGCTCGTCGAGGAGGGCCGCGCGCGCCGCCGGGTCTTCGGGCAAGACCGAGCCCACACCCGGACCAGCCGCAGCGGCGCCTGCGCTGCCAGCGGCGACCGCTTGGGACCGCGTCATCGGCCCTTCGGTGAGCTTGCGCCGCTCCCCCTCGCTGACCGTCGCGGCCGCTGCATTGCGCGAGTCCAAGTCATTGGCCGCCCACGAGGCCGACAAGAGCATCACCTGGGAGATGAAGTTCATAAAAACCAGCAGACCGACCGCGACGGCGACCGACGCGAGCAATGGATTGCTCGTCGCATTGGCGATCAGGCGGGAGGCGAAGGTCTGGATGATGGTCATACCCACGCCGCCGAAGATCGCGCCATTGCGCAGGCCGGCCCAGGGCAGGTCCACGCCTGACAGGACGCGCAGCATCAGCGCCACCAGGAGCGTGTTGGCCAGCACCGAGGCCAGGAGCCCGACGACGGTCACCACCCAGGCCTGGTCCCCGATGCCGATCCACGAGGCAAAGGTGGAGGCCACGGCATTGGCGATGGTGTTCACGGCGGCCGCTACGACGACGCCGACGCCGAGCAGGAGGAGCACCCCGAACTTGCGCAGCAGCACCAGCGCGAAATTGCCGCCGGGATCCTGGGTGCCGAAGATCTGACGGATGCCCGAGCGCAGGGCGCCGAGCCAGCCCATGCCCGCCCAGATCAGGCCGACGAACCCGACAATCGCCGTCACGCTCAGGGCGGCGCCGCTAGGGGCGGAGATGGGGATGATGCCGTTCTTGCCGTTGGCGTCCTGGACGAAGCCGGGCAGTTGCCCGTTGATGGCGTCGCGGATCTGGTCGAGGATCTCGGGGTTGTTGCGCAGCACCAGGCCGAAGACGGTGAACGCCAAGGCGACCGCGGGGAAGATCGAGAAGAAGGCGAAATAGGCGACGCCGCCCGCGAGCAGGCTGCCGTTGGCCTTGCTGTAGCGCTGGTAGGCCCGCATAGGCGCCCAGGCCTGAACCCGCGCCCACACCTTCTTGATCGCGTCCATCGCCGCCCCCTTCTCTACGGCGCCGTCTGCCGCCCCAGTTCGAAGGCGACCACCGGTCGCCAGATCTCGTCGGCACCATGGTGGTAGAGATGGACGGCCCGAGCGACGAAAGCACCCGTGAAAGTTGCCAGCCCGGCCTCGGCGACGTCGAGTTGGGCCTCGCTGACGTGGTGGGCGATGGTGACGTGCGGGTGGTAGTCGAAGTCGAGCGGCCGCTCGATCGGACCGGAGCGGATCGCCTGCTCCATTCGGGCGCACTCGTCCATACCCCGGGTCACTCGGACGAAGACGACCGGCGAGACCGGGCGGAAGGTCCCCGTCCCGGTCAGTTCGACGGTAAACGCGTCCGCAGCCGCGGCAACCGCGACGCAGTGGGCCTCGACCGCCGCTAGCTCATCCTCGGCGACCTCGGTGGGTGGCAGCAGGGTGATGTGGGGCGGGATGGCATACGCCAAGGGGTCGCCGAAATGCTCGCGGCGCTCCTGCAGATAACTACCGAACGGCTCGGGGATGTCGACAGCAACACCGATCGTAGGCATGGAGAAGGAGGTTACCCGCCGTCAGGCCCGGCGCGGGAGCAGGCCCAGCCGGTCGTGGAAGCGTTCGAGCACGTCAGCGGCCACCAGGCGAGCTTTGGCCGACCCCTCCGCAAGGAGCCGGTCGATCTCGGCCGGGTCGGCGAGCAGCTCGGCCATCCGGGACTGGAAGGGCTCGATGGCGGCGACGACGACATCGGCAACCTCGGCTTTGAGGTCGCCATAGCCCTTGCCCTCGAAGGCCCGCTCCAAGTCCGCCACGGTCGTGCCGGACAGCGTCGAGTGCATGACGAGCAGGTTCGAGACGCCCGGCTTGTTCTCGGGGTCGAAGCGGATCTCCCTCTCGGTGTCGGTCACGGCGGACTTGATCTTCTTCACGATCCGCTTAGGGTCGTCCATCAGGTCGATCAGGCCGAGATCGGCCGAGATCGACTTCGACATCTTGGCGGTTGGGTCCTGCAAGTCCTGGATCTTGGCGCTGCCCTTGACGATATAGGGCTCGGGGACGACGAAGGTCTCGGGGAAGCGCGCGTTGACCCGCTCGGCCAGGTCGCGGGTCAGCTCCAGGTGCTGGCGCTGGTCCTCGCCCACCGGGACGAGGTTCGCGTCATACAACAGGATGTCGGCGGCCATCAGGATGGGATAGGTGAAGAGGCCGACGTTTGCCGTCTGGCCCTTGGCGACCTTGTCCTTGAACTGGGTCATCCGGTTGGCCTCACCGAAGGCGGTGTGGCAGGCCAGGAGCCACGACAGCTCGGTGTGCTCGGTGACGAAGCTCTGGAGCACCAGCGTCGAGCGCGCAGGGTCCACGCCGCCCGCAAGGAACTGTGCGGCGGTGCGTCGCGTGCGCGCGCGGAGGACCTCGGGATCGGTCTGGACGGTCAGCGCGTGCAGGTCGACGACGCCGTAGAAGGCGTCGTAGTCGTCCTGCAGCTTGACCCAGTTGACCAGCGCGCCCAGGTAGTTGCCGAGGTGGAGCGAGTCGCTCGTCGGCTGCATGGCCGAGAAGATGCGCGGACGCGCAGGGGCGAGCGTCGGGTCGGTGGGCATGGTCGGCATTCTAGGTCGCTGCCCGAGACCTAAGCTGCCACGTATGACGCTCGCCGCTGCCTTCGAGTCCGCCTTCGGCCGCCCCCCGGCGGGGGTGTGGTCGGCACCCGGACGCGTCAATCTGATCGGTGAACACACCGACTACAACGGCGGCCTGGCCCTGCCGGTCGGCCTGTCCAAGCGCACGTATGCCGCGGCAGCACCCCGCGACGACGCCCGCCTGCGCGTGGCGTCGCTGCAGGCCGAGGGCGTGGTCGAGATGGCCCTGGCGGACATCGGGCCCGGACGGATCGAGGGGTGGGCGGCCTACGTCCTGGGGGTGGCGTGGGCGCTGCGCGAGGCCGGCCTGCCGGTGGGCGGTGCCGACATCCTGCTCGACGGGCAGGTTCCACTGGGCGCGGGGCTGTCCAGCTCGGCGGCCATCGAGTGCGCGGCCGGGGCGGCCTTGTCGGACCTCTACGACCTGGGGCTGCTCGCGGACGACGACGCGCGGGCGCGGCTGGCCGCGCTGG
>NZ_DAOQZV010000313.1:0-3146 GCF_035343835.1 Nostocoides sp.
AGGCGCACCGCACCGACTGGCGGCGGGCCACCCGTTCGCTCGCGCTCGCGATCGCCGCCGGCGTCGCGATCGTGGCGCCGGTGGTGCTCTGGGCGCCGGACGGACTGCGCTATGTGGTGCACTTCCATACGGCCCGGGGCGCGCAGATCGAGTCGACGGCCTCCAGCATCGTCCTCGCGCTGCATACGATCACCGGTCGCCCGGTCGTGATCGACTCAACCTTCGGCTCTCAAGGGCCGGTCGGCGCGGGTGTGACGGCCTTTGCGCAGATCACGATGGTGGCCTCGGTGCTGGCGATCGTCGTCCTCGTCGCGACCTTCGTTCGCCGCCTGACCCGGCGCCCGGCTCCCGCCGACGCGCGCTTGGCCGTCACCGTGCTCGCGAGCACGATCGTGCTGCTCGTCGTGGGCTCGAAGGTGCTTTCGCCGCAGTATCTCCTCTGGATCGTGCCGGCGACGCTGCTCATCCCCGGCCGCCGTGGCCTGGCCGCGCTGGGCACGACCTGCGCGACGATGGTCGCGACCCAGTTGTACTTTCCGGGGCACTACTGGTCGCTCGTGGACGTTGAGACCTTGCCCATCTGGTTGCTGCTGCTGCGCAATCTGCTGCTCATCGCGCTCGTCGTGCTCTGCTGGCCGCGTCGGTCCGCCGCAGCCGGGCGGGCATGACAAAGGCGACCACTCGCGTGGTCGCCCTGGGTGTCGTTTGGGTCAGTGACGCGTGAGGCGGCGGCGCAGCGAGAGCGAGCGCTTGCGCGGCTCACGCACGTCGTGGTGCCAGTCCTGGCTCGCGGCCCGGAGTTCGTTCATCATGCGGGCGTAGTCCCGGTCGATTGCCTTGTCCATGCCTCTATTGTGCGCCTCCGAAATATTCAGGACAAGCGCGCTCTACTGCATGAACCATTAGCAGTGCTTAAGATTGTCGTATGCTCGATCCCCAGCGCCTGCGCACCTTCCGTTCCGTCGTGGCCACCGGGTCGGTGCAGGCGGCTGCCGACCAACTCCGGCTGACGCCGTCGGCGGTCAGCCAGCAGGTGGCGGCCTTGCAGCGGGAGACCGGGCTGGTCCTGCTCGAGCGCGCCGGCCGTGGCGTGCGGCCAACCCCGGTGGGCATGCGGGTGGCGATCGCCTCCGGTGATGCGTTGCGCAGCCTGAATCGCTTGGGCGCGTTGGTGCGCGACCTGCGCGAGGGCAAGACCGGGCACCTGACGATCGGCCATTTCGCGTCGGCGGGGCTGGCCTTGATGCCGCGTATCGTGCGGACCCTGCGTGCGGAGTTCCCCGAAATGATGGTCGAACTCGTGCTCAACGACGTGCCCGGCGGTTCGCCGCTGACCCAGCCTGATATCGATGTCCGGATCGAAGTCCCTGACGAGACGATTCCGCCCGGCTTCGGTCGGGTGCCCCTGATCGACGACCCCTTCGTCATGGTCGTGCCCCGCTCGCATCCGCTCGCCGACCGAGTCGCCGCACGGCTCGCGGACTTCCGCGATGACGAATTCGTCGCCAATGACTTCACCGGCTCACCCGTCCATGAGGTGCAAGCCAAGGCTTTTGCCGCGGCGGGTTTCTCGCCGCGCTATATCGTCCAGGCCGCCGACCACATCAGCGCTCTCGCGTTCGTCGATGCCGGCATCGGGGTGACGATGCTGCCGGTCCTGGCGACCGTCGAGTTGCCCCCACATGTGCGCATCGTCGCGCTCACCGATCCGGTGCCTGTCCGCCATATCTATGCCCTAGTTCGTGATGCCATCTCGGCCGCGCCCGCGGCGCGCCGCGTGGTCGACTTGCTGCGCACGCATACGGTCTAATGTCCACATCGTGGAAACCACATAAACGGGCGCCCGTTTCGCTTTACATCGACGCATGGATGTGGTTTTGTTGTGCCTTGCCGCCCACAAGGTGTGGGTTTGGGGGGACGAAGGAGTCCACAGGATGTATGCCGCGGAACGCCAGCAGCGGATCATGCGCGAGGCGCGCGAGGCCGGTCGAGTTGAGGTGGTCCTGCTCGCCGAGCAGCTGGGCGTGGCGACCGAGACCATCCGACGCGACCTGACCGCGCTCGAGCGCCGCGGCACGCTTCGGCGGGTGCACGGTGGCGCCATTCCCGTGGAGCGCCTGGAACTCGAGCCGACCCTCGCGACGCGGGCCGGAAGGCTGACCGAGGAGAAGCGGCGCATCGCCGCCCGGGCGTTGGAACTGCTGCCCCGCGAGGGCACCGTCCTCTTCGACGCCGGCTCGACAACGGCGGCCATCGTCGACCTGCTGCCACCCGATATCGATCTCACGGTGGTGACCAACTCCATCCCGATCGCGGTTGCGCTGGAGAATCACCCGGGCGTCAACCTCTACCTGCTCGGCGGCCGCGTCCGGGGGGTCACGGGGGCAGCCGTCGGTGAGTGGGCGACCAAGGCCCTTGCGGATCTGGTCGTCGATCTCGCGGTTCTGGGGGCCAATGGCTTCTCGGCGGCACGGGGCCTGACCACACCCGACCAATCCGAATGTCAGGTCAAACGCGCCATGGTCGCGGTCGCTCGGCGAGCGGTCCTGGTCAGCGACTCGAGCAAGGCCGGCGATGATCACATGCACCGGTTCGCCCACTTGTCGGACATCGACCTGGTGTTGACGGACGCCGGGCTGGGTGAGGACGTCGCCGCGGAGATCCGCGCCGCCGGACCCGAGGTCGTGCTTGCATGATCATCACCGTCACGCCCAATCCCAGCATCGACCGCACCATCGCCGTCGACGACCTGCGTGCCGGTCAGGTCCACCGAGCCACGTCGAGCCGGATCGACCCGGGCGGCAAGGGCATCAATGTCTCTCGTGCCCTGACCGCGCAGGACACCGAGTTCGTTTCTCTCCTCTGACAAGGCGCCCACGGTCGCGGAGCAGGCGGAGATCTATCGGCGGGTTTTCGCCCTTCGGCTCCCGGCGCGTCGTCGTGCGCACCCTGGATGCTGGCGCCGACAAGCCGCTGGCGTTCGCCGACCTCGGGCCGGAGGAGAACCCGGCGCTCGGCCGGCGCGGCCTGCGGCTCTCGGCCGAACGACCGGAGTTGCTCGACGCTCAACTGGAGGCGCTGGCCGTGGCCGCCCGCGACACCGGAGCAGATGTCCGGGTCATGGCGCCCATGGTGGCGACGGCGGA
>NZ_DAOQZV010000314.1:0-3146 GCF_035343835.1 Nostocoides sp.
CGCCGCCGCCTGAAACTCCCCCTCCCCAAAGGCTTGACACGCAATAGGAGCATCATTGCGACCGGCGAACTTCAGCCGCGCGAAGCCGTAGCCCGCGAGCGAACAGAGCACCATATGGGACGCGATGGCCGTCCCGGAGACGATGACGGTGTTCATGATCCAGCGCAGGACGTCGGACTCGGTGAAGAGCGCCTGCAAGCCGGAGAGAGTCGGGTGCTTCGGCCAGAAGATTGGCGGGAAGGCGCGGATCTCTGCATCCGTCTTCACCGCGGAAAAGAGCATTTGCACCAACGGCATCAAGAAGGCAATCGCCATCGGCGCGAGAATCAAGTGGGCCGGATCGAAGGGCAACCAACCCATCCGACGGCCGGGCTTCCGGCCGTCCGACGCAGCGTCCGCCCGGGCCGTTGGTCGCCCGGGCCCCGGCGGTCGCCGGTGTGGCGCGCACCGTGCTCACTGGCTGTCGGCCAGTTCTTGATCCGCGGCCTGGTTGGCCGCGTCGAGTCCTTCCTTCGGGGTTGCCTGGCCCTGGAGGATGTTGCTCACTCGCTCGCCGAACACCTTCGACAAGCCGGCGTAACCCTTGAGCGTCGGGCAGGGCTTCTTGGCATTCTCGAGGTTGTCGGCGAAGTGCGCGAAACCGGGCAAGGCCTTGTCGGTGTCGATGAAGACCGGTGAGTCCTTCTCGGACGACCGCAGCGGGAGATTCCCCAGAGCGATATTCCACTTCTCGTCCTGGGCCGCGGACGTCAGCCACTCGGTGAACTCATAGGACCAGTAGGCCCGGTTCGCATCGCCTAACGAGGTGACGATCCGCTTGGCCATGCGTGAGCAGCGCGAGGTCGGCGGGCGGGCAGTTGTCGCCGGCTTCGGAGCAGCCCACCCGGGCTTGTCCGGGTGGGCATGGCGACGGGCGGAGTCGTATTCCGCCCACGTGAAAGCCCTTGGGACATAGACAAATTTCAGCCGCGGGTCGGCGCGCAGCCCCTTGGTGACGAAGACCTCGCGATAGAGATCGAGCAGATGCCCCCAGACGCAGTCGTCCCAGATGGGCAGGTGCGCTTCGCCGTCGTAGTCGGGCTTGAAGCCGTGCACGCCACACTCGGTCGCGACCCAGTCGACGCCGCTGGCGGAAAATGCGCATCCAGAAGTCGCCCGGCTCGGCCAGTTGCTGCACGAGTGGTCGAAGCTCCTCTGCTGCGCCTGGCCGACGTCGGTGTAGATCGTCGCGCCCGTGTGCGGCTGCAGTTGCCGCCAGAACTGATCGATCGCCCGCACCAGCACGCCGTCCGGCGCCGACGGGCGTTCGGAGTAGAAACGGAATTGGCGGCCGGCCGCAGCCAGTCCGGCTCACGCCAGTCGATGCCGTCCACGACCGGGCCCGCAGCGCCCGGCAGCGGATAGCGCGGGGCGTCCGGGGCTTGGTCGATGCCTGGCCGTGCGGTCACCGTCGGCGTCGCCGCCGAGCTGGGCGCGCTCGTCGTCGTGGTGGGTCGCGCCGTCGCGCTCACGACGTATGCCGTTCGCTCACTCCCGTGCACGCGGCCAGCCACAAGGCGCAGACACCGGCGATGACGGTCAGGCCACGAGGCAGTTGCATGCTGCGCAGTCTGCGCCGAAGTTGCGTATCATCCGGGCGAATCGCGCAATCACCTTGCGCGACAGCGCAACTCGGTTGTGCGCTCAGTGAGGTTACTTCGGCGGGAGGGAGCGGGCATACGTGACGCCATGATCGACCCAACGGCGCAGGATCGCTTCATCCGCCAATGCCTCCTCGGTCACGCGCAACCACCCGCCCATCGGCCGGCCGCGCATCTCCATCCGCGAGATGACCACATCGTCGACGATGTCGTCGGCCTTCGCGGGGTCGCTGCGAACCATCAATCCGCCATGACCGGCCGCAGCAACCGCCATATGGCCGCCGATCAGAAACGCCAGGCCACCGAACATCTTCTTCTCGGTCAGCCCACTCTCGTCCTGCACCAGTTCGCGAATGCGGTCGGCCAACTCCTCGTCATACGCCATGCGGGAAGTATGCCGCGCACCAAGCCCGCTACCTCGATGCCTCCGCCTGCGGGTCACCCTCCGGCTCACCCTGCGCCTCGCCACCCGTTTTCGCCGGCTCGCCCACCGACTTCGGGGGTCGGGCAGACCGCTCCGGGGGCGGTTCGAAGGTGGCGTCGATACGTTCATACTGCTTGGTCCGCATCATGCGCGCCTGGGCGGCGTATTGCCTCTTGTCGGCGTCGGTGAGCGAGACATTGTCGGTGAACGGAGTCAGCAACGCGCGGGGATAGAGGCGCTTCGCGGACACCGCATTGATCTCGGCACAAACGATGAGGATGACGGCCGCGAGATAGATGAAGGCGAGCAGGCCGAGGACGAAGCCGACCACACCATTGCTGGCGGACGCATCGCGCACGACCCGGCCGACATAGACCACGCCGAAGGTCTGCAGGACCTGCAGCAGCACAGCGGCGACCACCGAGCCGACGATCAAATGGCGCCGCTCGGCCACGCCGACGCCGATGCGATAGGTCAGATACATCACGCCGGCGTTGAGCAGGATCGTCGCGAGCATGACCAGCCACTTGGTGGCGCTGCCGAAGTCGTAGGACGCGGCGATCGTCGCGATGGTCGTTGACGCGGTGACGACGAGCAACCCGAGCGGCACGATCAGCAGACTCCGGCCGCGGGTCAGGATCGGGTTGGGGCGGGAGTTGCGCGGCACCGACCAGATCGTGTTCATCGCATACTGCAGGGCATTGCCGACGCCGAGCGCGCCATAGATCGACACCGCGCTACCGATCACGACACCCGCCGGTCCGCCCGAGAGCGACCTGGGGTCGCCGAGCTGGTCGCCGATGACGGGGACCTGGCGCAGCGCCGACTCGATGATCTCCTGCTGTAGCCCGGGGTCG
Organism: Nostocoides sp.; assembly: GCF_035343835.1. NCBI lineage: Bacteria > Bacillati > Actinomycetota > Actinomycetes > Micrococcales > Intrasporangiaceae > Nostocoides > Nostocoides sp. Next base: position 2,922 of record NZ_DAOQZV010000314.1, read on the forward strand.
TTGACCAGCACCACGGACAAGATTGTGGAGATCAGGATCAGCAGCGGGAAGAGCGAGATGAAGCCGTAGTACGTCAGCAGGGCCGCGAGATAGCCGCCGGAGTCGTCGAAGAATTTCCAGGCCACGGCGATCGGGAAGCCCAGGACCGGATGCCGGCGCTGGAACCCGTCCACCCGGTCCACGACACTCACGTGCCCGATCATCCCGTATGCCGTGCCCGCCGTG
>NZ_DAOQZV010000315.1:0-3075 GCF_035343835.1 Nostocoides sp.
TCGGGGACGCTCGAGGCGGCCCGAGCGCAGGGCCGGGTTCTCGCCGGCGAGCGTGAGCCCGCGGCGAATCTGGGCGCCCGAATCGGCCAGGGCGCGAAGCATGCCAGCGCGATCGGCGCTCGCGAGGGCGCCCGCATCGTCGAGCCGGTCGTGGTCGAAGGCAGCCATGGCGATCAGGCGGTCGGGCGGGCCTTGTCGATCAGGAGCACCGGGATGCCGTCCTCGACGGGGTAGGCGCGGGCGCAGTCGTCGTTGGTGCAGACGAGTTCAGGGGCGCCGTCATGGACGTCGTCGCGCAGCTCGGCCAGGCAGTTGGGGCAGCGCAGGAGTTCACGGACCCAGGGGGTGATCGTGGTGGGCTCGCTCATGCGTCGGCATCCTTCGGCGTCGAGAGTTCGGTTCGTGTCGAGAGTTCGGTTCGTGCTCCAGTCTCCCCCAGCGCACCCGGCGGGCGCACCCGGGGCGCCGCTCAGTCCGAACTGGTGGGCACCGCACGCAGGTGAGCGCGGCGATTGCCACCCGGCCCGCTAGGCGCGGGGGGTGCCGGGGGCGGTGCAGCGGGTGTGGCGCGCCGGGTCTCGCGCACGACATTGGCCAGCGCGACGAGATCGTCGTGGGTCTCCGGGGGCGCCGCGTCGATCGCCAGGCGGACGACTTCCCAGCCCCGCGGCGCGGTCAACCGGTCGGCGTGATCACCGCACAGGTCGTAGGAGTGCGGCTCGGCATAGGTCGAGAGCGGCCCAAGGACGGCGACCTGGTCGGCATACACATAGGTGAGCGTGGCGATCGCGGCACGGCCGCAGGCGGTGCGGGTGCAGCGGCGAGCGACGGTCACCGGGGAAGACTAAGTCATCCCGTTGCCCGATGGCACCCACGGCTCGCCGTACCATCGCCGGTATGACGCGCCAGACACCCCCCCGCGGGCGCGACCGGCACGGACGCGGCCCGCGCGGTCCGCTGGCCTGGCCGCCCGTGCCGGCGATGGTGACCCGGGCGCAGGCGTTCGACGAGTTGGTGATCGAGTCGGCCGCGCGATTCGATCGAGCCCTCGGACAGCGTTATGCCGCAACGGAATTCGCGGTCGAAGAGGTGCCACCCAGCGAGCCGGCGCCATGGGAGGACGAGCGGCTGCCCCTGGGCCGGCTCTTCCCGCCGGCCGGCCGGCTACCCGCCCGAATCGTGCTCTACCGGCGCCCGATCGAGGCGCGCTGCGCGGACCCGGCCGAACGCCCCGAGCTGGTGCGGGTGATCCTCGCCGAGCATGTGGCCGCCCTGCTCGGCGTCGCGCCCGAGGACCTGGACTCGCATTGATCCGGCGCCGGACGTTCAGCCGCGATCGGGCTGGACGGTGACCGGGGCGACCGTGAGCCGGACCGGCTGGAGCGGGAGGCCCGCGAGCACGAAGTCGTCCCCCGCGGGGGCGCTTGTGGTGACCGCAGCGTGGAGTTGGCCGGCCCCGGAGGTGGGGCGCACCCATACGGCAATGCTGTCGCTGACATCAAAGGTGCGGCTGGCATCGGCGGGCACGGCGATCGTGGCCGTCCGGGGGTCGCCGTCCGCGGCGCGGGTGGTGACCTGCGCCGTGACGGGACCGTCGACAGCTGCCAGCGCCAGCGTCCGGTGGCGTGGTGAATCAGCGGCGAGGGGCGGATAGGCAGCGGCCGAGACCGCTGCGGTCGCGGGCGAGGCGACCGACCAGCCGAAGTCGCTGCCTGACTTCGGGGCGCTGAGGACGGCGGCGGTGACGGGCTGATCGGCCGTGATCTCCAGGGCGAGCGTGGCGTCCGGCGCCGGGATCGAGAGTTCGGCGACGCTGCCCGCGGGCACGCGCAGGACACCGCGACCGCCGGGCAGGGCCCGGGGACCGTCGGTCGTCAGCGCGCGGATCTGGACGAGCGCCTCCTTCTCCCCCGCACCGACCACGCGGACCGTCGCAGGCACGTCCGCCGGGATGCCGGGGACCACCAGGCGGGTGCCCGGCGTCGCGAGGGGCGCGAGGTCCTCGATGCCGCGCGGCGTGACGCCGTCGAGCCAGTAGTCGTTCAGCCCGGCGACGACGAAACCGCCCCGGCTGACCAGATGAAAGGCGGGGCTGGCCTCGTCGGGGGCGAGGGCGTCGAGCAGCACGCTGGTGCGTGCCCTGGGCGGGACGACGATGCCGCGCCCGCCGGGGGCATCAATGGGGCCGGTCTTGCCGAAGACGTCGACATCGACGGTCACCGAGTTGGCGCCGGGGTTGAGAAGCAGAAGCCGCTCCTGGCGGCCGGGTTCGCCCGATCCACCGGTCAGCCAGGCATCCGCGGTGGGGGTCAGGCAGGGCAGGGCGGCCAGCCCTGCGACCGTCTTGCCCGCGGCGTCGTTCTGCTGGCCCGCGATCAGGCCCGGGGCCCGCGCACCGGTTGCCGTCACCAGCGCCGGGTCCGGGCCCGCCACGGTCGCCGTGACGGGGGTCCGCGCATCGCTCGATCGGGCACCGCCGGCGGCCGTCGTGTCCGTGGCGAGGATGCCGTCCTGGCCGGTGCGGGCCTGGAGGTCGCCCGTCGTCCCCACCGAAGTGACCGCAGGTGGCAATGCTTCGGCGGGCGCTGCCGACCCGATGAGGGTGGCTATGGTGGCCACCGAGGGGACGCCCGGGACGCCGGCGATCTCGGCTCCCGGGCAGAAGAGCGCGCTGGAGGTGACGGCGACCTGACCGGCGGCGCCGGCGACCGGATCGGTGCGCACGTCGACGGTGGTTTCGACCTGCCCCGCCCCGTAGACCAGCGCGGCGCCCGCAGCCAGCGTGGCAACGGTCCGGGCGGCGGCGGTGATCGGGCGCGTCATGCCGGCTCCCCTTCGGATTGATCGGCGGGAGCGCCCGCGGCTGCGGCGACGGATCGCGGCGGTGCGCCGAGCGGGATCGCGAGATAGACCAGCAGGAGCAGAGCCGCGAGGTAGGCCCATTGGCCGAGCCGGTGCTGCGGGGGCACCGCAATCCGGACGCCATCGGCGCCGGCGGGCACGGCATACGTCACTAGGCCGTCGGCGCTGACGGTCGCGGCGGGCCGGGTGCCGGAGGCGGACACGACGGCGCGG
>NZ_DAOQZV010000316.1:0-3067 GCF_035343835.1 Nostocoides sp.
CGAGCACGATCCGGTGGCGGTGGTGCGCGGTCGCGAGGCGGTCCGCGCGACGGCGACCGCGCGGGCATACGCCAATGCGCCGAGCAATATCAAGAACCCCGGCTGGCTCGCCGACGAAGCTCGCGCCATCGGACGGGCGAGCGGACTGCGTGTGAAGGTCTGGGACGAGGGGGCGCTCGTCAGGGAGGGCTTCGGCGGCCTGATCGCCGTCGGCCAAGGCTCGCGGACACCACCGCGCCTGGTCCAACTCAGCTATACGCCTGCGGGGGCGACCGGGCCGCCGGTAGTCCTCGTCGGAAAGGGCATCACCTTCGACACCGGCGGGATCAACGTCAAACCTTCGGCGGCCATGACGATGATGAAGACCGATATGTCCGGCGCCGCCATCGTGCTCTCGGTGCTCGCGAGCTGCCGGGCGCTGGGGATCCGGCGGCCGGTGATCGGCCTGATGGCCTTGGCGGAGAACGCCATCGGCGGGGGAGCGTATCGGCCCAGCGACGTCATCACGGCATACGGCGGGACCACCGTCGAGATCGGCAACACCGACGCGGAGGGGCGGATCGTGCTCGCCGACGCACTCGCGTATGCCGCCGCGAAGCTCGACCCGGCCGCTGTCATCGATATCGCCACCCTCACCGGTGCCGCGCGCATCGCCCTCGGCAGCGGGCTTGCCGCGTCGTATGGCAGCGATGCCGGTCTGCATGCGCGCGTCCGGGCCGCGTTCGCGGACGCGGGTGAGCCCCTGTGGGAGATGCCGCTGATCGAGGACTACCGGCCGGCGCTCGACTCGGCGGTCGCCGACCTCAGCCACATCGGCCCGCTGGGCGGCGGGCCAGGAGCCGGGTCGATCATCGCCGCGTTGTTCCTGCGCGAGTTCACCGCCGGGCTGCCCTGGGTGCACCTCGATATCGCCGGAACCGGGCGGTCAGAGGCTGATACGGGAATACTCGCCAAGGGCGCCACGGGTTACGGTGCCCGCGGATTGCTGCGCTGGCTCGCCGAGGAGTGACATGGATGCAGGATATGGACTGGCTGTGCGCTGGTCCCTGGAAGGCACCGGTGCTGCCGTCGCGCAGGACCTGCGCGACTACGTCGTCGGCACGTCGGTAGCGCGCTTCATGTTCCTCGACGGGCTGGCGTTCAAGACGTGGCGGATGCGGCCGGGCGAGTGGTTCGAGGGCACCTATGTCTTCGACACCGCCGGCGAGCGCGACCGCTTCCGCGACGACTTCATCGCGTCCGCGGCGACCTCACCGGGGTCCCGGCTGATCGGCTCGGCTCCGGTGGCCATCGAGGACTTCGAGGTTGTCGCGATCGCCGAGGGCCCTTCGAAGTTTCGTCGCGGTGCCGGCCCGGGCAGCATGAACGCGCCCGTTCACTAAAGCGGCGTCGTCGGCGGCCTGGAGCACACGCAGGATGTTGCGGCTGGTCAGCTTGCCGAGGTCGTCGCGTGACCAGCCCCGATCGGCCAGTGCGGCAAGGAGTTTCGGGTAGCAACTGACGTCCTCGAGGCCGTCCGGCAGGCGATCGACACCGTCGTAGTCGCCGCCCAGCCCGATGTGGTCGATCCCCGCGACCTCCCGCACGTGCTCGCAATGCGCGACCACGTCCGCGAGGGTGGCGCGCGGCGCGGGGTGGGACTCGGCATACGTGCGGGAGAAGGCGGTGTAGGCCGCGTGGTCGTTGGTCGCGACACCGGCCGCTTCGGCGGCCGCGTGGGCCTGCAGGTCCCACTCGCGCAGCACCGGCGAGACGAAGCGGGGCACGAAGGTGATCATGCAGACGCCGTGCAGGCCAGCCAGCCGGCCCAGCACGTCGTCGGGGACATTGCGCGGGTGATCACAGACGGCGCGGGCGCTGGAGTGGGAGAAGATCGGCGGCGCCGTGGTGACATCCATGGCCGCGTGCATCGTCGTCGGGGCGACGTGGCTCAAGTCGACGAGCATGCCGATGCGGTTCATCTCGGCGACGACCTGCCGTCCGAAGTCGGTCAGGCCGCCATGGCGCGCGGTGTCGGTCGCCGAGTCGGCCCAGTCGTTGTTCTGGTTGTGGGTCAGCGTCAGGTAACGCACGCCCAGGGCGCGGAAGGCGCGCAGGGTGCCCAGCGAGTTGTCGATGCTGTGGCCGCCCTCGGCGCCGAGCAGCGAAGCGATCTTGCCGTCGGCCCAGGCGCGCCGCACGTCGTCCGCGGTGGTGGCCAGGGCGAGCCGATCGGCATACCGGCGCGTGAGGGCGTGCACGGCGTCGATCTGCTCCAGCGTGCCGGTGACCGCGTCATTGGGCGCCAGGGTGCCGGGGACGTAGACCGACCAGAACTGGGCGCCGACCCCACCCTCGCGCAGCCGGGGCAGGTCGGTGTGCGTGCGGGTGGTCCGGACCCCGACATCCAGCGCGTCGAAGTCGTAGCCGACCAATTCCCGCAACTCCCAGGGCAGGTCGTTGTGGCCGTCGAAGACGGGGTCGGCACCGAGCAGGTCGGCCAGTTCGCCAGCGATCATGCGCCCCAACCTAGTGGCGTCACCGCGGGCGAGTTTCGAGGGCGCTCACTCGCGCCCAACTACAGTGAGCCCATGACCTCCATCACGCCGCGCCGCGTCGCCCTGGTGACGCTCGGCTGCACGCGCAACGAGGTCGACTCCGAGGAACTCGCCGGGCGGTTGAGCGCCGGTGGCTGGGAATTGGTCGAGGATGCTGCCGACGCCGATGTCGCCGTCGTCAACACCTGCGGGTTCATCGAGCAGGCCAAGAAGGACTCGATCGATGTGCTCCTGGAGGCGTCCGAGTTGAAGGCGAGCGGCCGCACGCAGGCGGTCGTCGCCGTCGGCTGCCTCGCCGAACGCTACGGCCGCGAGCTGGCCGAGGAACTGCCCGAAGCCGACGCGGTCCTCGGTTTCGATTCGTATGCGGATCTGTCCGGCACGCTGCGCGCCATCCTCGACGGTGCGCGGCCGGCCAGTCACGTCCCGAGCGATCGCCGGCGCCTGCTTCCACTGACGCCGACCGAGCGCCGGGTGGCGGTGGCGGATGTCGCGGTGCCCGGGTTGGGTGCCGCGCCGGGGCAGGCGCC
>NZ_DAOQZV010000317.1:0-2950 GCF_035343835.1 Nostocoides sp.
GCTAACACACGTTAGGTGACGTCGAGCAGGGTAGACCCTGCTCGACGTCACCTAAACCCTGCTAGCAGGGTTTAGGAACGGGGGCGGGCCGCGAGCGCGGAGGCGAAGGACGGGGTCAGGGGCAGGCGGGGCAGGAGCATCGCCTGGACCGCGTGATAGGTGTCGGGCTTGCCCGACCAGGTGCCCGCGGCCGGGGTGTTGCCGGGCGCGAGTTCGGCGTGCCAGGACCCGCGCTCGTGGTCGACCAGGTTGGCCTTGGCGTAGTCCCACCACTGGCCGAACAACTCCGGCCACCGGGCATCCCCGGTCACGTGGTGCAGGGCCCAGGCCGCCCCCAGGGCTTCGGTCACCACCCAGTGCATTCGCGCGCGGGTCACCGGCGCGCCTGACCAGTCGGTGGTGTAGACGAAGCCGTCGTGGCCGTCGGCCGCCCACCCGTCGGCGATGGCGCGCTCCGCGAGCGCGACAGCGGCCGGCGTGGCCCAGTCCCACTCCGGCCCGCCGATGCTCGCCGCGGTCGCCAGGGTCAGCCGGGTCCACTCCAGCCCGTGGCCGATCGTCGCGCCATAGGGACGGAAGGGATGGGCCGGGTCGTCACGGTTGTGCTCGAGCATCGGCTCCCAGTCGGGAGTGAAGTGCTCCGGGATGCGCCAGCCGTTCCCCCGCGCGAAGCCGTCGATCGTTCGCGTCACGATCCGCCCGGCGCGATGGTGCAAACGCTCGTCCCCGGTCACATCGCCGGCCGCGAGAAAAGCCTCGACCGTATGCATGTTCGCGTTGATCCCGCGATAGGCCTCCTCCGAGCGCCAGTTCGCCGAGAAGGATTCACGCGTCATACCGGCGGCGTCGTCCCAGAAGTGGTGGTCGTGCACGGCAAGGGCATCCGACAACAGATCGTCGGCGCCCCGGGCCTGGCACAGCTGCGCGCTCGACGCCGCGAGGATCACGAAAGAGTGCGCATAGGCCTCCTTCGCGAAGCCCGTGGGGCGTTCGCCGTCGGGCGAGATCGCGGCATACCAGCCGCCGAACTCGTCGTCGTGGAAGTTCTCGCCGAGTGCCTCGACGCCGTGCTCGACAAGCTCGAGGAAGCCGGGCTTGCCCAGCAGGTGACCGAGGGCGCACACGTGCGTCATGCGGCCGGTGATCCACAACTGCAGATCGCGCTCCTCGACCGCCCCGTCGTTATCGAGCCAGCCGAAACCACCCTCGACCGCCGACGCCCGGGTGAACTCCAGCAACCGGTCGGCCTCGGCCGCGAGCTCCTCGGCGGAGCACAGCAGGCGATCTGGGGCACCGGTCATACGCGCGAGCCTGCCACATCCCGCGGAGGCGAAACAGCGCGGCACGATGCCACCGTGGCTGTCATGATGCGCAAATGACGCAGGCGGGTAGGGAGGTCGAGTCGCGATCGGAGTATGCCCGGCGGGCCTGGTTCGTCGCCGGCATCACGCTCGCCGCCCTCGTCGCCGCGGCTGCCTTCCGCTCCTCGACCGGCGTTCTCATGGAGCCCATCGAGCGCGAGTTCGGCTGGTCTCGCGCCACGACGTCCGGCGCCGTGAGCCTCAACCTCGTCCTCTACGGTCTGATCGCGCCCTTCGCCGCCGCCCTGCTCGAGCGGTATGGACCGCGGCGCGTCGTGTCGATCTCGCTGGCGATCGTCGGGGTGGCGTCCGCCGCGACCACGGTGATGACCGCGCCCTGGCAACTGTGGCTGCTGTGGGGGGTCGTCATCGGGCTCTCCACCGGGTCGATGGCGTTGGTGCTCGGGGCGATCATCGCCAACCGCTGGTTCGTGGCCCGCCGTGGCCTGGTCACTGGGCTCTTCTCCGGCGCCAACGCGACCGGCCAACTGATCTTCCTCCCGGCGATCGCCGCGACGGCCACGTCCTACGGCTGGCGGTGGGCCGCCGCGATCGTCGCTGCGCTCGCCCTGGTGACCATGGCGCTGGTGGCGCTCTTCATCCGTGACCGGCCGCAGGATGCCGGCCTGATCCCGTATGGCGCCGTCCCCGGCTCCCCCGACGCCGCGCCGGCACCGCCGCCGTCGGTCTCACCCGTGGTGGCCGCGATCGCGGTGCTGCGGTCCGCCTCGCGCACGTGGACCTTCTGGGCGCTCATGCTGACCTTCTTCGTGTGCGGGTGGTCGACGAATGGCCTGGTCCAGACCCACTTCATCCCGGCGGCTCATGATCACGGGATGCCCGCGACGACAGCCGCCGGGCTGCTGGCGCTGGTGGGCATCTTCGACCTGGTCGGCACGATCGCCTCGGGCTGGCTGACCGACCGGGTCGACCCGCGGCTGCTGCTGGTCGGCTATTACGGGTTGCGCGGGGCGTCGCTGTTCACGGTCAACGCCTTCCTCGCGCCCAGTGTCGAACCGGGGATGTGGGTCTTCATCGTCTTCTACGGTCTCGACTGGGTGGCCACCGTCCCACCCACGGTTGCCTTGTGCCGCAGCCACTTCGGGCTGAACGACTCCGGAATCGTCTTCGGATGGACGTATGCCGCCCACATGGTCGGCGCCGGCCTCGGCGCCTCCTTCGCCGGTTGGATCCGCACCGTGGACGGCACCTATCGGACGGCGTGGGCGAGCGCCGGAGTGCTCTGCCTGATCGCGGCCTTCATCGCGCTGACCATTCCGCGACGCCCGGCGGCCGATCCCGATGCTCCGCCGGCCCCGCCCAGCCCGCCGCACCCGCACGAGCTGGACGACGCCGAAGAGATGACCTTCACCTGATTTTCCCGCCCGTCGCCGCGGCCAATGCCTTCACGCGATGGGTACCCGGGGGCCCGCGAGAATGGGGCGGCAGCGCGGGCCTGACCCCTCAGCCCGGAGCGGCCCACGTCGGATCGAGCAGGGCGAGCTGGTCGGCGTGGACAGCGGCGCGCACGGCATCCAGCGCCTCGCGCGCGGTTCGCGCGCCTCGGGCGGAGGCGGCCAGCCCTTGGC
>NZ_DAOQZV010000318.1:0-2946 GCF_035343835.1 Nostocoides sp.
GTATCGCCCGCGCGCTGGGCGCCGGCCGCGTCGTGCCCTATGGGCGCATCGCGGCCGAGTCATCCGCTCGCCTGCCCGCCACCGAGGAAGGCCTGCCGCGCCACCACGCGATCGACTACGACCTCAATCCCACCCGCACGCACTGGGCTCTCGTTGCCCTGCAGAAGGCCACCCCGGGCCTGCACTACCTGACCAAGCACTACCACCGCTCGTGGCTGCGACCGGACGTCATCGCGGGGCTGGCCGTCGCGGCCTACCTGATCCCGCAGGTCATGGCGTACGCCGCGATCGTCGGCGTGCCGCCGGTGATCGGGCTCTACACCGCGCTCGTCTCACTCGTCGTGTATGCCGCGATGGGCAGCTCGCGCGTGCTCTCGGTCGGGCCCGAGTCGACAATCGCTCTGCTGGCCGGAACCGCCGTCGCCCAGGTGAGCACCGACCCGTCCCGGGTTCTGGCGCTGACCGCGGCCCTGACGCTGCTCGTCGCCGGCTGGTGCTTCGTCGCCCGGGCGCTGCGGCTCGGTGTGATGGCCGATCTGCTCTCCCAACCGCTGCTGATCGGCTATCTCGCCGGTGCCGCCGTGCTGATGGTCGTCGGGCAGCTCGGCAAGCTCTCCGGCACCCATGTCAGCGGCAACGCGAGCATCGTCGAGCAGGTCCGCTCCTTCATCACCCAGGCCCAGGACGCCCACCTGACCACCGTGTATGTCGGCTTGGCCACCCTCGCGTTCATCTTCCTGATCCACTGGGTGCGGCCCAGTTGGCCGGCGGCGCTGATCGCCGTCATCGCGGCCACCGTGACCTCGGTCACCATGCACCTCGGCGACCGGGGCGTGGCCGTCGTCGGGCACATCCCGCGCGGCCTGCCCGTCCCCCAGTTGCCGGCGGTCAGCCTCGGCGAGCTGCAGGCGTTGATGCTCCCCGCGCTCGGCGTCGCCGTCCTGGCCTACAGCGACAATATGCTCGCTGCCCGCGCCTTCCCCTCGCCCGAAGTCCCCGGCGAACGCCCCAGCGAACGAGCGGTGGACCCACAGGTCGAACTCGTCGCCCTCGGCGGCGTGCACCTGATGTCGGGCCTGGTCGGCGGCTTCCCCGTCTCGTCCTCGGGCTCACGCACCGCCTTGGCACTGGCCAGCCGGGCACGAAGCCAGGTCTACTCGCTGGTCGCCGCTGTCTGCGTGGTGTTGATCCTCTTCATCGCGGGACCACTCATGCAGCAGTTGCCGCAGGCCGCCCTCGGCGCGGTCGTCGTCTACGCCGCCACCAAACTCGTCAAGGTCGGCGAGGCCCGCCGCATGTGGCAGTTTCGCAAGCGCGAGGTCTTCCTCGCCGGCGTCACCCTCGTCGGGACGATCTGGCTCGGCCTGCTCGCCGGCGTCGGCGTCGCCATCGCGATCTCGCTGCTGGAGATGGCCCAGCGCTTGGCCCGCCCCCACGACGCCGTCCTCGGGCGGGTGCCCGGCCTGGCCGGCATGCACGACACGGCCGACTACCCGGATGCGGAGACGCTGCCCGGGCTGATCATCTATCGCTATGAGGCGCCGCTCTTCTTCGCCAATGCCGGGGACCTCCAGCGACGCGCTCAACGGGTGGTCGACAAGGAGTTCGCCGGCTATCCCGACGCCCCGCCGCGGTGGTTCCTGCTCAATGTCGAGGCCAACACCGAGGTCGATGTCACCGCGTGCGACGGCCTCAAGGAGCTGTATGCCGATCTGCGCGCCCAGGGCGTGCACCTGGGCTTGGTGCGCCTGAAGCAGGATCTCTACGAGCCGCTGCGCCGCGCAGGTGTCGTCGACCTGATCGGTGAGGACATGCTCTTCCCCACGCTCCCGGTCGCCGAGGAGGCGTATGTCGAGTGGGCGGCCGCCAACCCACCTCATCCGTCCCCGGTGGTTGCCGACGGCGAGCCGCAGGAGCAGGCGGGCGAACGGCATACGGTATAGTTCTGCGGGCCGGAGCGATCCGGCATTGTGTTTGCCCAAGCAGCAAACGCTTTCGGCTAGGTAGCTCAGTTGGTACGAGCATCCGACTGAAAATCGGAAGGTCGACGGTTCGACCCCGTCCCTAGCCACCACCACAAACCGCGGGCCAGACGCTTCTGACCTGCGGTTTTTTCGTTCTCAGCGGGTTTTTCGTGCCGGCCCGCCAGCCGGTGCGGAGCCAGACGAGCCGAACGAGGAGTGGGCTGAGTGCGTGCTGGTGGAGCGGCCATCCGTCGACTGCACGATTGTTGCTGTAAACCGGCTATTGCTCCCACGCGAGAACGACCTCGCCGACGCGGACCTCATCCACGGGAGCGCTCACCATCCCCGCGCTTGCCGGAGCTCTCCGCCACCGTTGGTGCATCTGGCGCGCGGCGCGGTCGAGGACCCGCGCAGGCGGCGCGCTGGCCCGGCTACCGAGCAGTAGGTGCGTCAGAGTGGGCGGTATTGCGCCCGCTTTGACTCACCTACCCGCTGGTAAGCAGGCACAGTGTGAGGCGTGAAAAGCGAAATCGTCGTCGTGACCGTTACCGCCGCCTCACCCGCGTAGGCCGCCTGGGTCGCAGAACCCTTCGAGCGGCGCCGCGGCTGACTGTGCGCTACTCGCCGAACGGGTTGATCAGCGCGACGAGCCCGGCGTCGTCGAAATCGGCGGTATTGCGGGTGACTAGGCCGCAGCTGTTGGCCAAACAGATTGCCGCAATCATGGTGTCGGCCATGGGTTTTGGCACTCCAGACCGTTCCCGGTGGGCTGCCAGTTCGCCATAACGGTCCGCCGCCTCGCTATCGAAGGGCAGCGTGTCGCCTTCGAACTCGGCCAGCACCGCATCCACCGCGGCAGCCACCTGTAGCCGGCGCGCACCGCGGGGCATCCGGCCCACCCCAAAACGAAGCTCGGCACGAGTAATGGTCGTCAAGGCGGTCACCTCACCATTCCTGCGCATCCACTCCTGGACGGCGACGT
>NZ_DAOQZV010000319.1:0-2919 GCF_035343835.1 Nostocoides sp.
GGGCGGGCGGATGCCGCGGTCGCTCGGTCCGCGCATGACCACCACGCTGCGCGGCTGCACGTCCACGACGCTCCCGGCCCGGCGCGGACGACGGCTGACCACGGGCGCTCCGGTGTCGATTTCGGTCGTCCAGGCCGCGCCATAGGCCTTGGCGGGCAAGGTGAAGGGCAGCGCCTCGTGGTGGGCGTTGAAGATCAGCAGGAAGTTGTCGCCCCGGATGACCTGCCCGCGGTTGTCGGGCTCGGGAATAGCCTGCCCATTGAGGAAGACCATGATCGAGCGCGCATACCCATTGCGCCAATCGCCCTCGTTCATCTGCTCACCGGCCGGCGTGAACCAGGAGATGTCGTGGACATCGCTTTCACCGCCGTGGTCGGCGCTGCCGGCGAAGAATCGGCGCCGCCGGAAAACCGGGTTCTCGCGGCGCAACTCGACCAGCCGGCGGGTGAACTCCAGCAGGTCGGTCTCTTCCTCGGTCAGATCCCAGTCGACCCAGGTCAACTCGTTGTCCTGGCAGTAGGTGTTGTTGTTGCCCTGCTGGGTGCGACCGAGTTCATCCCCGTGGGCAATCATCGGCACGCCTTGACTGAGCAAGAGCGTGGCGAGGAAGTTCTTCTGCTGGCGAATTCGCAACTCGCGAATCGCGGAATCATCGGTCGGGCCCTCGGCGCCGCAATTCCAGGATCGGTTGTGACTCTCGCCGTCACGATTTTCCTCACCATTGGCCAGATTGTGCTTCTCGTTGTAAGACACGAGGTCGCGTAAGGTGAAGCCGTCATGGGCGATGACAAAATTGATCGACGCGAAGGGCTTGCGGCTGGAGTGCTCATAGAGATCGGAGCTGCCCGTGATGCGGGACGCGAACTCGCCGATCGTCGAGGGCTCACCCCGCCAGAAGTCGCGGACCGTATCCCGGTATTTCCCGTTCCATTCGGTCCACAGCGGCGGGAAGTTGCCGACCTGGTAGCCACCCTCTCCGATATCCCACGGCTCGGCGATCAACTTGACCTGGCTGACGATCGGGTCCTGCTGGACCAGGTCGAAGAAGGCCGAGAGCCGATCGACCTCGTGGAACTGCCGGGCCAAGGTCGCGGCGAGGTCGAAGCGGAAGCCGTCGACGTGCATCTCGGTGACCCAGTAGCGCAGCGAGTCCATGATCAGTTGGAGGACGTGCGGGTTGCGCATGAGCAACGAGTTGCCGGTGCCCGTGGTGTCGTAATAGTGGGCGAGATTGCTCTGCACCAGCCGGTAATACGCCGCGTTATCGATTCCGCGGAAACACAAGGTCGGACCGAGGTGGTTGCCCTCCGCGGTGTGGTTGTACACCACATCGAGAATCACTTCGATGCCTGCCTCATGCAGGGCCTTGACCATGGCCTTGAACTCCAGGACCTGCTCCCCTCGGGTGCCAAAGGCGGCATACCCATTGTGCGGGGCAAAGAAGCCGATGGTGTTGTAGCCCCAATAGTTCGCCAGGCCCTTTTCCTGGAGATGGAAATCGTTGACGAACTGATGCACCGGCATGAGTTCGATCGCGGTCACCCCGAGATCGACCAGATGCGAAGTGATCGCCGGGTGGGCGATTGCGGCATACGTCCCGCGGATCTCTTCGGGGATATCGGGATGCAGCATCGTCATGCCCTTGACGTGCGCTTCGTAGATCACGCTGTTGTGGTACTCATGGCGCGGCGGGCGATCCTGTCCCCAGTCGAAAAAGGGATTGACGACGACCGAATAGAGCGTATGCCCGAGGCTGTCCAGACCGTTGCGATCCCCAGTCCCTCGCGCAGTGTCGGTCAGGGGGTAACTGAAGAGCGACGGGTGCCCGTCCATGTGCCCGTCGATGGCGCGGGCATACGGGTCGAGGAGGAATTTGTCGGGGTCGCAGCGGTGCCCTCGCTCGGGGTCGTAAGGCCCGTGGATGCGGAACCCGTAACGCTGGCCGGGTTGAATGCCGGGCACATACCCGTGCCAGACGAAGCCGTCGACCTCGGGCAGTGCGAAGCGCTCCTCGCGGCCCTCGTCATCGACGAGGCACAGTTCGACGCCATTCGCGACCTCGGAGAAGACCGCGAAATTGACCCCCGAACCGTCGTAGGTGGCCCCGAGCGGGTAGGGCTTGCCGGGCCAGAGAATCATGCATTCCTCGCACGCGTAGGCTGGGTTGAATAGCCGCCAACCTAGCCGATGAGCGCCGCTGACGGCGACATCGATCATGAAGGAGTCGAACGTGAGTTCTAGTTCCCGCGTCGCCGTGGTTACCGGGGCCGCCCGTGGTATCGGCGCCGCCACCGCGAAGAGATTGGCCGCCGATGGCTATGCCGTTGCCGTCCTCGACCTCGATGAATCCGCTTGCGCCACAACCGTGTCCGCGATCCAGGAGGCTGACGGCGAGGCACTTGCGGTCGGCGTCGACGTCTCGGACGAGGCCCAGGTCGAGGGGGCCGTGGCCCGGATCGCTGCCGAACTCGGCCCGCCGGTGGTGCTTGTCAACAACGCCGGCATCATCCGCGACAACCTGATCTTCAAGATGACGACGGCCGACTGGGACGCCGTCATCGGCGTGCACCTGCGCGGCGCGTTCTTGATGACCCGGGCTTGCCAGAAGTTCATGGGCGAGCAGAAGTTCGGCCGGATCGTCAACCTCTCCTCCTCGTCGGCGCAGGGCAATCGCGGCCAGGCCAACTACTCCGCGGCCAAGGCCGGCCTGCAGGGGTTCACCAAGACACTGGCCATCGAACTGGGTCGCTTCGGCGTTACCGCGAACGCTGTCGCCCCCGGCTTCATCCAGACCGATATGACGGCCGCCACGGCCGAACGCATCGGTATGCCGTTCGACGACTTCATCGCCGCGGCCGCCAAGGCGATCCCGGTCCAGCGCGTCGGCCAGCCCGATGACATCGCCGCGACGATCTCATT
>NZ_DAOQZV010000320.1:0-2901 GCF_035343835.1 Nostocoides sp.
GGGCTCAGCGCCTAGGCGGGGGAGATGCAGCCGGGGGCCTGTCGAGCGGGCATGAGCCGGCCACGCGCCGGGGTGGGGGGGATCACGCCGGGAGGCGTGGAAGCGGCATACGGGCAATGGAAGACTCGAGATATGTCGCGTGAATTCACCAAAGTCGGCGTGGTCGGTCTCGGAACCATGGGTGCGGGGATTGTGGAAGTGTTCGCCCGCAACGCAATTGACGTCCTGGCGGTCGAGGTCGACGAGCGGGCACTGGAGCGGGGTAAGGGCTTCCTCACGGCCAGCCTGGACCGGGCCGTCAGCCGCGGCAAGATGGCGCAGGACGACGCCGACACCCTGCGGGGGCATGTGACCTTCACCACCGACCTCGCCGACTGCGCCGACTGCCAGCTCGTCGTCGAGGCCGTGCCCGAGCATCTCGACTTGAAGAAGCGGATCCTCAGCACGTTGGACGGCATCGTCGGGTCGGACGCCATTCTCGCGACCAACACCTCCTCGCTCCCCGTCACCGAGATCGCGGTCGCGACGGCCGACCCCAAGCGCGTGGTCGGCATGCACTTCTTCAACCCGGCACCCGTGCTGCAGTTCGTCGAGGTCATCAAGACGGTGATCACCGCGGACGACGTCTTCGAGGACGTCAAGGCGCTCGCGGAGCGGCTCGGCAAGAAGCCCGTGGTTGTCGGCGACCGTGCCGGCTTCATCGCCAACGCCCTGCTCTTCGGCTATCTCAACCACGCCGTCTCGATGTTCGAGAGCAAGTACGCAACCCGCGAAGATCTCGACGCCGCAATGCGTTTCGGTTGCGGTTACCCGATGGGGCCGCTCGCGCTGCTGGACCTGATCGGCCTGGACACGGCATACGAGATCCTGGACACGATGTACAAGCAGGGCCGCGACCGCCTGCACGCCCCGAGCCCGATCATCAAACAGATGGTCAGCGCCGGCCTGACGGGCCGCAAGAGCGGCCACGGCTTCTATACGTATGCCGGCCCGTCGAGTTCGCAGGTCGTCGGGGACTCCGCGACCCCAGCCGCCGACGCGGCAGACGCGGCGGGCCTACGTCCGATCGCCAAGGTCGGCGTCGTCGGTTCGGGGACAATGGCCGGCGGGATCGTCGAAGTCTTCGCCAAGGCCGGCTATGACGTCATCTATGTCGCTCGCGGCGAGGACAAGGTCGCGGGGGTGCGAGCGCAAATCGAGAAGAACAACGCCCGCGCGATCGACAAGGGCCGGATGACGGCCGAGGACGCCGAGGCGCTGCTCGGCCGGTTGAGCGGGTCGACGTCGCGCGACGCGCTCGCCGAGGTCGACATCGTCGTCGAAGCCATCGCCGAGGACCTGGCGATCAAGCAGGACCTCTTCCGCGACCTGGACCGGGTGTGCAAGGCCGGGGCCATCCTCGCGACCACGACCTCGTCGCTGCCGATCATCGACCTCGCCGCTGTCACCGAACGTCCCGCCGACGTCGTCGGCATGCACTTCTTCAATCCCGCCCAAGTGATGAAGCTCGTCGAAGTGGTGCACACCGTCGCGACCGCGCCGGACGTGACGGCGAGCGTCGTCGCGCTCACGCGGGCCGTCGGCAAGCACCCGGTGCAATGCGGCGACCGCTCGGGCTTCATCGTCAACGCGCTGCTCTTCCCCTATCTCAACGACGCGATCAAGATGCTGGAGGCGCATTACGCGAGCGCTGACGACATCGACACCGCGATGAAGACTGGCTGTGGCCTGCCGATGGGTCCCTTCGAACTGCTCGACGTCGTCGGCCTCGATGTCTCGCTGGCGATCCAGCGCGAGCTTTACCTGGAGTTCCGCGAGCCGGGCTTCGCCCCCGCGCCGTTGCTGGAGCAACTGGTGCAAGCGGGTTATCTCGGCCGCAAGACCAAGCGAGGCTTCCGCACCTACGCCTGACCGGGGGGCAGCCGCCGCTCGCTAGGTCGAGTGGTGGCGACGCGCCGTATGCCGAGCCTCGCCGCCGGCGTGTCGCCACCACTCGACCTAAGCGTCCACAGCGCCGGCAGACGAATCGGCATGATGCACAGGCTCCAGCGGACAGGCTGCGCCGGTTTGCGAGCCGCGGCATGGTGGCAGCCATGGCCGAACCCCTCCCGTCCGTGCTCTCGCTGGCGCAGGCCCGCGACCGTGGATTGACGCCGACCCAGTGGCGCTCGTCAAACTTTGACCGGGTGACCCGCGGCGTGCGCAGACGCGGGGCAACCGCCACCCTGGCGGAGCAGGCCGCGGCCTTCGCCCTGGTTCTGCCGCGTCCTTTCGCCTACAGCCACATGACGGCTGCCCGCCTCTTGGAGCTGCCCATGCCCGGCCCGGTCTCCAGCGTTGGTGCCCACGTCGAGGATTCCGCGTTGGATGTGATTCGCCCGTCAGCCTCGCCGCGCCTTACCCGAGCCGGAGTCCGCGGCCACCGCGGACTTGACCGGCGCCGTACCACTACCGTCGACGGCATGCCCGTGGTCTGCGTCGCCGACACCTGGGTCGACCTGGGCGAGCTTCGGGGGCAGGCAGCGCTGAGCGTGGACGATCTTGTGGTTCTCGGTGACGAAATCGCGGCGCGATTGCGCCTCCCCACCGTCCCCTTGATCCAGGCGGAGTTAGGTGGCGCGCTGGGTCGGCGAGTCCGGCCGCGCCGTGCCGTCGACTTGCGCGCTGCCCTGGGTTTGGTGCGGCCGGGAGTCCGATCGCCGATGGAGAGCCGGTCCCGGCTGATGTTCGTTCACGCCCTGCTTCCCGAGCCAGAGGTCAATGGCGTGCTCAGGGATGAGACGGGCCAGTGGCTGATGGAATGCGACCTGGTTTGGCGTGGCCAGCGCGTTGTCGCCGAATATCAGGGTCAGCCGCATGCAAACCTGCGAGCACGGAGCCAGGATGCCGCGAAGAGACGAC
>NZ_DAOQZV010000321.1:0-2891 GCF_035343835.1 Nostocoides sp.
GCGCCCTCGGCGTGAGCGCGGCCGCGTTGACCCGGGCCCGGTCGCTGGCCGGCGCAGACCTCGCGCAGCAAGTGAGCGCCGAGCTTCGGCACCTGGCGATGGGCGCCGCGGAGGTCGATGTGACGGTGAGCTCGCGGGGGGAGGGGGCCACGGCATACGGGCCGGTGGGGGCGGATGATGTCGAGTTCGTGATGCGGGCCGGATCCGGCCTGCCGGCGCGGCCGATCGCCAAGGCCGCGTCCGGTGGTGAGTTGTCGCGGGTGATGCTCGCGATCGAGGTCGTCCTCGGCACGCGGGCGGCCGTGGTGCCGACCTATGTCTTCGACGAGGTCGACGCCGGGGTGGGCGGGCGCGCCGCGCTCGACATCGGCGCGCGGCTCGCGCGGCTGGCGACCAATGCCCAGGTGCTGGTCGTCACGCACCTGCCGCAGGTGGCCGCCTTCGCCGACGCGCACCTGGTGGTGACCAAGGCCGACGACGGTCAGGTGACGCGCAGTGATGTGCGCCTCGTCGCCGGTGAGGCGCGCGAGCGCGAGCTTGCGCGGATGATGGCCGGCGGCGATTCCGAGGTGGCTCTTGACCACGCCCGGGAGCTTTTGGCGTCGGCGGCGGCGCGACGCGCCTCGTGGGACAATTGACCTGATGCGAACCTCCCTGTCCCGACGTTCGCGTGAGCCTGGCCCCGGGGAGGGAACCGCTCGCGCGCGCGTCGACCGGCGCACCAAGAACCTCACCAAGCGGCTGGGCCCGGGACAGATCGCGGTGATCGACCACGAGGACATCGACCGGGTAAGCGCGGAGGCGCTCATCGCGTGCCGGCCGGCGGCCATCGTCAATGCTGCCGCCTCCATTTCCGGCCGCTACCCCAATATCGGTCCGCAGCTGATCGTCGAGGCGGGTATCCCGTTGATCGACGCCTGCGGGCCGGACCTGACCAAGGCCATCGCCGAGGACACGCACGTCCGCCTCGAGGACGGCGTCGTCCGTGACGCCGCGACCGGGACGATCCTGGCCGAGGGCACTGTGCTGACGGCAGAGGGCATCCAGAGTGCCATGGCCGTCGCGCGCGAGGGCCTGTCGGGGCAGTTGCAGTCCTTCGCGCAGAACACGATGGAATACCTCGTCCGCGAGAAGGATCTGCTCATCGACGGAGTCGGCGTCCCCGACATCATCACCAAGCTCGACGGCCGGCACGCGCTGATCGTCGTGCGCGGCTATCACTACAAGGAAGACCTGCAGGCGCTGCGGCACTACATCCGGGAATACAAGCCGGTGCTGATCGGCGTCGACGGTGGAGCCGATGCGCTGCTGGAGGAGAAGCACCGACCGGATCTGATCGTCGGTGACATGGACTCGGTGTCCGACGCGGCTCTCACCAGTGGCGCGGAGATCGTCGTGCACGCCTACCGCGACGGCCGGGCCCCCGGGGCCGAGCGGGTCCGCGAACTCGGCATCGACCCGGTCGTCTTCCCCGCCACTGGCACGAGCGAGGACGTCGCGATGCTGCTCGCCGACGACAAGGGTGCGACCCTGATCGTTGCCGTCGGCACCCATGCCACGCTGATCGAATTCCTTGACAAGGGGCGCTCGGGCATGGCCAGCACCTTCTTGACCCGGCTGCGGGTCGGCAGCAAGTTGATCGACGCCAAGGGCGTCAGTCGCCTCTATCGCTCGCGGATCTCCGGCGCGACGATGCTGACCGCGCTCTTCATCGGGTTGCTGGTCCTCGGGCTGGCGATGTACAACACGCCCGGCGGCGCCATCATCCTGCAACTGATCGGTGCCCGCTGGGACGACCTGTGGGCCGCAATCGTGGGGGTATTCACGTGATCGACTTCCGCTATCACCTCGTCTCGCTGGCCTCGGTGCTGATCGCGCTGGCCATCGGGATCGTGCTAGGCGCCGGACCGCTCAAGGAAGGCATCAGCGAGTCGCTCAACTCCCAGGTGGTGCAACTGCGCGCCGAGAAGCAGGACTTGCGCACGCAACTCGATGCGGCCAACAGCAGCATCGACACGCACCAGAGCTTCGACAAGACCGTGTTGCCGGCCGCCGTCGCGGGTCGCCTCGCCGACCGCACGGTTGTCGTCGTCGCCCTGCCCAATGCCGATTCCGGCGTCACCACCAGCAGCGAGGACACCCTCGGCGCGGCCGGCGCGAGCTTGCAAGGGCCGGTCCAGATCGGCGAGAAGTGGACCGACACCTCCGAGGCGGCGAGCAGTGAGCGTGCGGGCGTGGCCACGACGATCGCCGGCGCGCTGGGGCTGCGAACCACCGCGACCGGTGACGATCTGCTCAACGATGTCCTGGGGGCCACCCTGCTCACCAAGGTCACCGATGCGACGGCGGAGCCGGCCATCCCCGAGGATCGGCGGCGCGCCTCCTGGGACGCCCTGCGGACGGCCGGCCTGGTTGCCGGGGACTACCCGAGCACCCCGGGCTCCCTCGCGGTCGTGATCGGCGCGCCGGAAGTCAAAGTCCCGACGGCGACGAGCACAGGTGCCCAGTCCCTGCCCAGCCTGGCGGCACTCGCCGGGGCCCTGGACGCGGCGGGGACGGGCGCCGTGCTCACGGCCCAGATCGACCCAAAGGCTACTGACAGCACCTCGGTGATTGCCGCCGCTCGCGGGGAATCCGCCCTGCGCCAGCGCCTGTCCACCGTCGATGACGCGGGCAGCAGCATCGGCCAGATCAGCATCGTCTGGGCGCTCGTCGAGCAGGCCGCCGGACGGGTCGGCCAGTATGGCCTGCTCTCCGGCGCGCGCGCCGTGTTCCCGTCGGCCGGCTGAGCCAGGGATGACCGGACCCACGCTCTCTTCAGCGGCCGCGACGATCACGGCTGCGGCCGCTGCGCGGTGGGGCGGCCGGGCGCTGCGCGCCCATCCCCCCGG
>NZ_DAOQZV010000322.1:0-2886 GCF_035343835.1 Nostocoides sp.
GGCAGACCGGCGATGGTCGCCAGCCGGTCGGGCAGCGTGTGCGCAAGCGCCACGGCGAGCGCTCCACCGGCCACCGCGGAGCCGAGTGCCGAGCCCACCTGCCGAACGGTGGACTGCGTCGCGGATGCCGAGCCGGAGCGGTCGGCCGGGATGTCGCCCAGCACGGTCGAGGTCAGCTGCGCCGACGCGAGCCCCAATCCCACCCCGTATGCCGTGAGCGTCGCCGCGATCAGCCACGACGAGGTGCCCCGGCCCAAGACGAGGGCGGTCGACAGCACCCCGACGAGCTCCAGGCTCAGGCCGATGAGCACGACCATGGTCGCGCTGAAGCGCTCCGCCACGTGCCGTGCGCTCGCTCCGGCGAGGAAGGCACCACCGGCCATCGCGGCGAGCACCCAGCCGGCGCCCATGATGCTCAGCCCCAGGGCATTGACCAGGAAGAGTGGCATGACGAAGACCAGGGCGAATTCGCCGGCCGCCACGGTCAAGGCGGTGAGGTTGCCCCACGTGAAGGTCGGGAAGGTGAACAGGCTCAGGTCGAGGATCGCGTCCCGCTGCACCCGCGCCCGGTGCCGCTCCCAGACCACGAACAGCGCGATGAAGACGACGCCGACTAGGGCGGCCACCGGGACAGGTGAGACGGGCGCGGTCGCGGGCCATGTCATACCGGCAATCGTGAACTGCCGCAAGGGCTTCCACCAGCCTAGGTCGGTGCCCTCGATGAGGGCGAAGACCACCAGCGCCAGGCCGATGCCGCTGGTGAGCAGGCCGTCGGCGTCGAAGCCGCGGGCCTTGGTGGCGGACCGGGTCTCCGGGACCCAGAGCAACGTGCCCACCAGGACGAGCGCGCCGAGCGGCACATTGACCAGGAAGATCCAGCGCCAGTCGAAGCTGGTGGTCAGCCAGCCGCCGAGCAGCGGGCCCACCGCCGCCATACCGGCCATGACGGCGCCCCAGACGCCGAAGGCGACGGCGCGGTCCTTCCCTCGGAAGGTCGCGTTGACCGTGGACAAGGTGGCGGGCAACACCATCGCGCCACCCACGCCCTGGAGGGCGCGGCTCGCGATCAGGGCGCTTGCCGCGTCGGCGCGCGCCGCGGTGATCGACCCGGCGACGAAGACGAGGACACCGACAAGGAAGAGCCGGCGCCGCCCGAAGCGGTCCCCGAGCCGGCCAAAGGTCAGCAACAGGGCGGCGAAGATCATCGAGTAGAGGCTGTTGACCCACTGCGCGTCGGTCAGGTCGAGGTGGAGATCGGTGATGATGCGCGGCAGGGCGACGCCGACGATGGTGCCGTCGAGGACGATCATCGACAGCCCGAGGGCGAGCGTGCCGAGCGCGAACCACTTGCGGTCGGCCGCGGTGCTCACGCGACGGTCACCGGTTCGGCGGTCGGTTGGGCCGCGTCCTCGCGGCGTGCGCGCAGGCGCGCACCGATCGTCAAGAAGAGCAGGATCACTGCCGCCGTCAGGGCGATGTGCCCGAGCCCGGCGACGCCGGCGAGCGCCGGCAGGTCATAGGCGCGTCCGGTCACCTGCAGGGTGCCCTTGACCAACATCGTCCCGCTGGTGACCGCCAAGCCGGCGTTCCAGGTATGGAGGGCCCACCGGCCGCGGCGATCCGCGTCGAGGTCGAGGACCAGGTGGAGGGCGAGGACCGCGAGCAGCGTGACCATGCCCAAGACCAGGGTGTGCGTGTGTACGACCGCGAGCTGGGTGCGGCCGTCGAAGTCGCGCGAGTGGGTCAGTGTGCGATAGAAGAGGCCGCCGGCCAGTCCGATTCCGGCCCAGGTGGCGGCGCTGCGGTAGAGGTAACTCGTCATGCTTCGACGGTAGGTTCGGCAGCCCCACCGGGGCCACCGCCGGGCATCATCCCTTCGGCGGATGCGCCGCCGCGGCAAAAGTAGACTTCACCGGTGATCGACGCGCTCGTGGCCGCTCCTCTTCTCCTGGCGGTCGTTCTCCTGCTCGCTGCCCAGGCCAAGTGGAGCAACCGGCCCTCCCTGGTGTCGGCCACGCGGCTGCTCCGGCTGCCGCGCGCCCTCGAAGGCCCGGTCCAGTGGCTGCCGCCGATCGAGGCCGTTCTCGGGGTCGCGCTCTTTGTCTTGCCGTGGGCCCCCGCGTTCACCGTCGTGGCCGCGCTCACGCTGGGGCTGATGCTCGCGTATACAGCGGTCGTCGCCCGCGGGCTGACCTTCAGCCCCCGGCCCTCCTGCGGGTGCTTCGGGACGATCGGTGCCCCGATCACCATCGACACGCTGGTTCGTAACGTCGTGCTCAGCGCACTCGCCCTGGCCGCCGTGGTCTGGGGCGCGCGCGGGCACACGGTGCCGGGGACGCTGCTGCCGGGCAGCCGGGCGACGTGGACGTGGCTGGGTGCGTTGGCCGTGACCGCCGCGATCACCCGTTGGATCGTCGGCGAGCGACGGCCTCGAGTGCCCGCCTACGGCGCCCACGGACAGCCCGCGCCGGCAGCGACCGAGACGGCCGATCCGGATGACTATGTGCGCGAAACGATTCCGCCGCTGATGTTCCTCGACGGCAACCAGCCGGTCACCATGCGCGGCCTGGCCCTCGAGCGCGCCCAACTGCTCGTCTTCATCACCTGCGGGTGCGGGCGCAGCCACGAGGCCATCGCCCTCGCGCGCAACTGGCGCGAGCGGATGCCGGCGATCGATGTCCGGGCGATCGCCTCGGTGCCGATGGACTTCGATCTGCGGGGCTTCGACTGGCCGCACGGATGGCTGCGCGACCCCGACGCCCAGGCGTGGAGCAGCCTCGGCGTGGCCGGCGACCCGGTGGCGCTGCTCGTCGGCGCGGACGGCATGCTCGCCGGTGGCCCGGTCGCGGGGGTGGCCGAGCTGACCGAGTTCGGCGAGGAGATCGC
>NZ_DAOQZV010000323.1:0-2884 GCF_035343835.1 Nostocoides sp.
TGGTTTCGTAACACGCTCTAGTTCGCCTCCCCCTGCCGCGGGGGCTAAGCACGCACTCGCCTGGCCGCTCGCCGGCACCGGTGTGCAGGATCAGCCGGCGGATCCTTCTTGGCTCCTCTGCCCGTTGTCGGTGCCCCGCGACACAATCGACCGTATGCTGCTCGCTCGCCTCGTCCAGACCTCCGCGGATCTCGTCGCCACGTCCGCGCGCAATGCGAAGGTCGCGCTTGTGGCCGAGACGCTGAGCGCGGCGGAGCCGGGCGAGGTCGGCGTCGTCGCGTCCTACCTGTCGAACGTCCTGCCGCAGCGCCGGCTCGGCGTCGGCTGGCGCTCACTCTCCACCCTGCCGGACTCAGCACAGGAGGCCACCCTCACCGTGGCCGAGGTCGACGCGGCGTTTGCGCAGCTGGCTACCACCGGCGGCGAGGGATCCGTCGCCACGCGTCGGGCCATCCTCACCGAATTGCTCAGCCGCGTAACGTCTTCCGAGCAGGAGTACCTGCGCGGCCTGATGCTCGGTGGCGTCCGCCAGGGCGCCCAGGACGGCGTCATGCTCGCCGCGATCGCCAAGGCCGCCGAGGTCCCGCTGGCCGTGGTGCAGCGCGCCGTCATGCTCGCGGGCTTCGCTGGACCGGTCGCCGAGGCGGCTCTGTCCGGCGGACAGAGCGCCCTCGAGGCACTCACCCTGGAGGTCGGACGACCGCTCCGGCCGATGCTCGCCGGCAGCGCCCCGGACGTCGCCGCGGCGATGACCGCCGGCACGCCGATGCTGCTGGAGCGCAAGATCGACGGCATCCGGCTCCAAGCCCACAAAGACGGTGACGAGGTTCGGCTCTTCACCCGGAGCCTTGACGAGATCACCGAGCGTCTGCCCGAGGTCGTCGAGCTCGTCCGGGCCCTACCCGCCGAGCGCCTCGTCCTTGACGGCGAAACCGTCGCCGTGCGCCCCGACGGCCGTCCCGAGCCCTTCCAGGTCACCGGCTCGCGCACCGCCTCCAGCGCGGACCCGGCCACGCTGCGCGCGTCCACCCCGCTTGCCACGAGCTTCTTCGACCTGCTCCACATCGACGGCGAAGACCTGCTCGACCAACCCCTGATCCAGCGAATCGAGAGGCTCGACGCTCTCGTGCCCCCCACCGCCCGCATCGAGCGCATCCATACCGGCTCCCCCACCACAGCCATCGAGTTCTTCGCCGCCCAGGTCAGCGCGGGCCACGAGGGCGTCATCGTCAAGGACCCCACCAGTGTGCGTATGCCGCGGGCCGCCGCGGCGCAGGCTGGGTGAAAGTGAAGCCACGGCATACCCTCGATCTTGTCGTGCTGGCCGTCGAGTGGGGCAGCGGTCGCCGACGGGGCAAACTGTCGAATATCCACCTGGGAGCGCGCGATCCACGCACCGGCCACTTCGTCATGCTCGGCAAGACCTTCAAAGGCATGACCGACGCGATGCTCGACTGGCAGACCGAACGCTTCCAGGAACTTTCGACCAGTCGGGACAGCTACACCGTGTATGTGCGCCCCGAGCAGGTTGTCGAGATCGCCTTCGACGGTATCCAACGCAGCTCGCGTTACCCCGGCGGCATGGCTCTGCGCTTCGCCCGCGTGTTGCGTTATCGCGACGACAAGAGCGCCGAGCAGGCCGACACCATAGACACCGTGAAGGCCGTGCGAGGCTGGTAGCGCCATAGCGACGTGGCCTACCGCAACGACGCCTGGGCGCTTAGCCCCTGTGCTCGATGCGACTGACTTATGGTGCAGAGATGACCGACACCAAAATCACCGTCGAGCGTCTCATTCCCGCCTCGACAGACACCGTCTTCGATATCCTCTCCAACCCGGAACGGCACATCGCTCTCGACGGTTCCGGCTTCATCCGCTCGACGGCCGGCGCCCAGCGGATCAAGGCTGTCGGGGACGTCTTCACCATGAACATGGAGGGTGACCACATGGGCGGTGAGTACCAGACCGACAACCACGTCACCGGCTACGCCGACAATGCCTTGCTCGCCTGGCAGACGGCCCCCGCTGGCACCGAACCGCCCGGCTGGGAATGGGTCTGGGAACTGTCCCCCGAGGGCCCGGACCACACCCTTGTCCGTCATTCCTATGACTGGTCGAAGGTCACCGACCCTGCTTTGCTACAGAAGGTGAAATTCCCTCTGGTGAGCGAAGACCAAATGGAGGCAACCTTGGTCAAGCTCGACGAGGCCGCCAGCGGGTCCTGATCTCCCCTCCTTCAGGCCCGCAAAGGGCGGAACCCGAGGCCGCGGCATTCGCCACGAGCCCCGGGTTCCGTCCGTTCAGTACCCTTTGCCCGTGAACACAGACCTCAGTCCTGTGCGGGCGCTGCCCCGGCAATGTGGACCATCCACGTGATCCCGAAGCGGCCGTCGAGCATCCCGAACTCGTCGCCCCGCATCTGCTTCTCCAACGGCATCGTGACGGTGCCGCCTCGGCCAGCCCGGCCCAGTAGCCGCGCAGTTCATCGCTCTCGTCCCCGCTGAGGCTGATCGAGATATTGGTGCCCGCGACATACCCGCCACCCATCCTGGGCGGCATGTCGGGCGCCATCAACGTGAAGCCGGCCGGCGTCTGCAGTTGGGCGTGCATGACACCCTCGTTGCCCGGGTCACCGAACCCGGCGAAGGTGCTGACTCGCAGGTCACCGCCGAGGACGGCGGCGTAGAACTCCATCGCCTCGCGTGCGTTGCTGTCGAAGGTCAGGTAGGGGTTGAGCGTGACACGATGACTCCTGATGATCTGATCGCCGCGGCCGCGCGTCGGCAGGGCGTCCGCACACTGTAGGGCAGTCCGCATACCCTTCTGCCATGCTCGAACCGGTCCGCGCCACGCGTTTCGTGACGCCCCTGCGCGAGGGCGGCAG
>NZ_DAOQZV010000324.1:0-2873 GCF_035343835.1 Nostocoides sp.
GCCACGATCGGTGTGCGGGTGTACAACCGCGCCGTGCCGATCATCGAGTTGCGGGACAAGGACCCCAATGCGGTCAATGCCTTCGTCAACCCGCACGCGACTGATGTCAATAAGGGCAATCGACAAATCGCCCACGGCGTCACTGCCGTCCTGCGGCCCTGGAACCTCTAAGCCCTCATCACCGGCCCGGAGCTTCGTCCACGCGGCTCCGGGCCACTGTTGACCCTAGGGTTGCCGACATGCCGCCAGACCAGGACTGCGAAGAGTCGGAGGCTGAGCTGGTCTCCAGATTCCGCGAGGGCGACCCGTCAGCGCTGGCAGCGGCATACGCGCGCTGGGGACGCCTCGTGCACTCATTGGCCCTGCGCTACCTCGGCAACTATCACGATGCGCAGGACGTCACCCAGCAGGTGTTCGTGTCGGCCTGGAGGAGCCGGCATACGTTACGAGAGGGCACTGGATCGCTGGGTGGCTGGCTCGTCACGATTGCGCGGCGGCGTTGCGCCGATGCGCTCGCGGTCCGAACGCGCCAAGGCCGGTCCGCAGCCGTGGAAGTGGAATCGCTGGCGGGCGTCGGCTCGGCCGTGAGCGATGATGTCACCGACCGGATCGTGGTGGCACACGCGCTGGACGCTTTGGGGGACCCGCGCGCAACGATCATCCGCCTGGTGGTGATCGATGGGCATACTCACGAAGCGGTAGCGGAACGGCTCGACCTTCCGCTCGGCACGGTGAAGAGCCATATCCGACGAGGCTTGCTCCAACTGCGCAAGGACCTGGAGGAGGTGACATCGTGAGCCATCCCGGAGATGACGTCCTTGCCGATCTGGCGCTGGGGCAGCCGGTCGATGATGTGTCGTCCAGCCACGTCGACGGGTGCGATGAGTGCGGCCGCGATCTCGCCGCGTTGCGTCGGACCCTCGCGGCCGTCGCCGAGGGCGAGGGTCTGCACGCGCCGGGCCCCCAGGTTTGGAATGCCATCGTCGCCGCTACCTCGAGCGAGGCACCGGCGGCTGCTCCTGCGCCTCCTGGACGATCCGCCCGTCGCTTCTCGCTCGGCAGCCTGGCGGTCGCGACCACGCTAGGCGCGCTTGTCGGTGTCGGTGCGATAGCCGCCGTGAACCAGTGGCGAGCCCCTGATGCGGAGGTGGTGGCGAGCGCGAACCTCGCCACGCTGGACACCGGAGCCACCCGGGGGGTTGCCGAAGTCGAGCGGGTCCGCGGTCAGCTCGAGGTGCGGATCATGGTCTCGTCAGACCCAGACCCGGGTGGGTACTTGGAGGTCTGGCTCATCAACCGCGACCTGGAGCGCATGGTCTCTCTGGGCGTGCTGCCCCAGGGCACGTCGAACCGGAGCTATCCCGTGCCGCAGTCCTTGCTCGACGAGGGTTATGTCATCGTCGACATCTCCCGTGAACCACTGGACGACCAGCCCGCGCACTCCGGAGACAGCATCGTGCGGGGGACGCTGGCGATCTAGTCCGCAGCGATCGGGCTCGCGAGCGCGTGCCGGGACGACTTGATCGGACGGTTATCGTGGCCGGTATGCCTGAAACCCCCACCACGTGGACCCCTGCCGCCACCTATGAGGACATCCGCTACGAGTTGTCCGGCGACGGCATCGCCAAGATCACCATAAACCGGCCCGAGGTCCACAATGCCTTCCGCCCGCAGACGCTGATCGAGATCTCTGACGCGCTGGACCGGGCGCGCGAGGACACCGAGGTGGGCGTGATCATCCTGACCGGCGAGGGCACCAAGGCCTTCTGCTCGGGTGGGGACCAGCGGGTGCGCGGCGACTCCGGCTACCTGACCGAGCCGGGCAAGGCGGGCGCCGTCGGGCGCTTCCACGTCACCGATCTGCACATCCAGATGCGCCGCCTGCCCAAGCCGATCATCGCCATGGTCGCCGGCTACGCCATCGGCGGCGGGCACGTGTTGCACCTGGTGTGCGACCTGACCATCGCCGCCGACAATGCCAAGTTCGGCCAGGTCGGGCCCAAGGTCGGCTCCTTCGACGGCGGCTTCGGCGCCGGTCTGCTCGCCCAGATGATCGGCGTGAAGAAGGCCAAGGAGATCTGGTTCCTGTGCGAGCAGTACTCCGCAGACGAGGCCCGCGAAATGGGCATGGTCAACAAGGTCGTGCCCCTGGCTGACCTCGAAACCGCGACGGTCGCCTGGGCGCAGCGGATGCTGACGATGTCGCCCTTCGCCCTGCGCCTGATGAAGGCCTCCTTCAACGCGGCCGAGGACGGGCTCTCCGGCATCCAGCAACTGGCCCACGACGCGAATCTGCTCTTCTACAGCACCGAGGAGGCCGCCGAAGGCCGCGAGGCCTTCAAGGCCAAGCGGCGCCCCGAGTTCGAGAAGTTCGCCAAGCGGCCCTGATGTCCCGCGCCGCGGCCGGCGAGCGGCATACCGGCTCGGTCAGGCGTCGGCGCGGACGGGCGGGATGCGCTCGAGCTTGATGAAGCCGCCCTGCAGGATCGGCAGCAGGGCATCGGGATTCTCGACCGCCTTGAACTCCACGACCGTGCCGTCTGTGACGCGCACATGGGTCGGGACGCTGTGGTAGATCCCGAGGTTGAGGCTCAGCACATGATCCCCAGGGGTGATGTCGAAGTCGTTCACCTCCTCTGCCAAGGTGCCGACCGCCCGGCCGCCGATCGTCAGGACGCGCTCCTTGCAGCACAACCCTCGGTGAATGCGCAGAGTGGCTGACATGGCTCCTCCCGTGTGGATGGTCCTTTCACCAGGACAGATCCCGAGCCCTATGACGTGCCGTCACCCGCGCAGTGCCCGCCCGGCGCCGCGCGCCGTGAGAGGTTCAGGCGCGGGCGTATGCCGGCGGGCGCGCCTCGGCGGGTCCCTCC
>NZ_DAOQZV010000325.1:0-2871 GCF_035343835.1 Nostocoides sp.
GCCCGGAGCGGACCGCCGGTGGGAGGGACGGCCTGGCCGACCCGCTACCCTTGCCCGCTGGGGCCTCTAGCTCAACGGCAGAGCTGCGGACTTTTAATCCGTAGGTTGCGGGTTCGAATCCCGCGGGGCCCACGGACGGATTTCTCTCGCCGCGAGAGCGTGCCGGGCGCGACGGCTGGCCGGCGCAAACCGGCCGGGCGAGCGCGCGCGCCTATGGTGGATCGGGTGACCGTTCACCTGACTGCCCTGGCCTGCTCGGCGCGCGCCCCGGAGGTCCTTGCCCGGTTCTGGGGCGCGATGCTGGGTCGCGAGGTCATGGCCGAGCCCGTGGGCCTGCTCCTGCCCGGCTCCGAGACCCAGGTCGGGCTACGTTTCGTCGCGGACCCGGCGCCCAGGGCAGCGGTCGACCGCGCGCATCTGCACCTGACCAGCACCACGCCGGACGACCAGCAGCAGATCGTCGCGCGCGCCCGGGACCTCGGGGCGACGCCGCTCGATGTCGGTCAGCGCGCCGAGGAGGGCCACATCGTGCTCGCTGACCCGGAGGGCAATGCGTTCTGCGTCATCGAGGCCGGCAACGCCTTCCTTGCGGGGACCGGCCTCCTCGGCGAACTCGCCTGCGATGGGACCCGCGACGTCGGCCGGTTCTGGGCGGCAGCGCTGAGCTGGCCGTTGGTGTGGGATCAGGACGAGGAAACGGCGATCCAGGCCCCGGCTGGGGGCACCAAGATCGCCTGGGGTGGTCCTCCGGTCGCGCCGCTGGCCGCCTCGCCCCGGGAGCGCTTCGAGTTGGCGGTAGGAGCTGACGAGGCGGATGGGGAGATCACACGGCTGCTCGCGCTCGGAGCCACCCGGCATACGGATCCGGCGGACGGCACGGCCTTGATGACCGATCCGGACGGCAACGAATTTCTGGTGGCGCGCTCGGTGGCCTGAACCGGGCGAGATCGCCGGCGGGGCGTCAGCGCCGGCGCTCGACGTGCCCGTCGTCCAGGTGGTACTCGACGTCGGACTGGTCCGCGCACCACGAATCGTGTGTCGACATGAGCACGGCAGCGCCCGCCTCGGCTTCGGCGCGCAGCAAGCCCACGATGATCTCGCGCGTCGTCGCATCGAGGTCACTCGTCGGCTCGTCGGCCAACAGGATGCTCGGCCGCGCGGCGAGCCCGCGCGCGACCGCCACCCGCTGCTGCTGGCCGCCCGACAACTCCTCCACGAGGTGCGTCCCGGAGTCGTCGAGCCCGACGAGGGTCAAGGCGGCATCCGCGCGCGCATGAGCTTCCTTGGCCGGTATGCCCAGCATCAGCAGCGGGACCAGGAGATTCTCGCGGGCGGTCAGCGGTGTCACCAGGGCATTTCCCTGCGGCACGAGGACAACCCCCGCCCGCGCTGCCGCCTCCCGGTCGGGCAGAAGGCGACCGGAATAGGTCACGCTGCCGCCGGTCGGTTCGAGCGCGCGCCCGAGAATCCACAACAACGTCGACTTCCCCGCACCCGATGGCCCGGTCAGCGCCGCGAAGGTTCCGGGCTCGACGTCCAGGTCGACCGCGTCGAGCACCAGCCGCTCGCCCAGTCGCATCGTGATCGCGCGTCCGGCCACTGCCATGGGGGTCCGCGCGCCCGCCAGGGTGTCGGCGGGGTCGGTGCGCATTCGCGCACGCTAGCGCTTCTTGACGTATGCCGTGACCCCCACCCGCGCCCTGCGCCCACCCTCCGGGCCGACGTGTGCACACCCCGGAGACGGGGCGATGACGCCTGCCGGGCGCCCGCGTCATCCACGGCTACGGGTTGTCGGCACGGCGCGATACGTTGCGCGTCAAGGATGGCGACGACCAGGGATGGAGGGCCGACGATGCTCGCGGCACTGCGCTATCGCTGGGTCCAGGCGCTCGTCCTCATCCTGCTCGCGGCCCTCGTCACGGCCTGCTCGGTCATGGCCCCGCTCTACAACCGCGCCGTCGACCAGGCGATGGTGGCGGCGACCTTGGAGAAATCGACAAGCTCTGAGCGCGGCCTGCGCCTGTCATCGGGCAGCTCCTCCCAACCCGTCCTGTCGCTGTCGTCGACGGCGCTCGATGACCTCGTCCCGGATACGATCCGAGAATATTTCGAGCCGCCGATCGCGGGATCGTCCGTCACGGTCAGACGGATGCCCTTGCTCGGGGAGCCCGAGGGGCGGCTGCTCTATCGGGCGGGCATGTGCGACCACGTGCGCTTCGTGAGCGGGCGCTGCCCGGCGCGGGCTCGAGAGATAGCCATCACGGCCGCGCAGGCGAAGGCCTACAAGCAGGGCGTGGGTGCGTCGGTCGCGCTCGGCGAGTTCGACGGGTCGGTCAGCCGGCCGGAGGCCAGCCCTCGCGCGCGGATGCAGATCACGGGCATCTATGAGCAGGCTCCAGCGCCCTACTGGTTCGGCGAGGTGCTGACCGGTCGGTCGGATCAGCTGCTCGGCTTCGACGCCATGCTCACTCCCGAGGCGACGTTGACCGAGCCGGCCGACGGTCCGGAGGCCGACCTTCAGCTGCCCTGGATAGAGGTGCATCACAGCGCTGACCTGGCCCTGCGCTCAGATCGCGTCGGTGCCGACCAGATCGCTGCTCTGGGTCGGAGCGTCGACGACCTCGTGAAGTTCCCGATGGGAGTCGATCGGGCCGGCACCCTGGCAGCCGCCACCGTCACGGCCGGGAGCGAACTCCCTTCCATTGCCCGCGAAGTCGCGACCGGCGCGGACCAGGCCGGACTGACGATCCCGCTTCTGATGGCCCAGCTGGGTCTGCTGCTCGGTTGCGTGCTCTGGCTCGTCCTCGTAGCCGCCGCCGACCAGCGCCGCGGAGAGGTTGCGCTCGCGCGCCTGCGCGGTCGCGGTGCCCG
>NZ_DAOQZV010000326.1:0-1250 GCF_035343835.1 Nostocoides sp.
CGGGGCACTCGGGCGGGCGGCAATCGGCGGGTGGCGGCTACGCTGGGCCGCCGGCCGGCCACCCATGGCGCCCGGCGACGACAAGCGAAGGGCAGGGCGCGGCCGTGCGGTCGACGGTGAAGCGATGCAGCTGAAGAAGGCCGACCGGCAGCTGCTGATGCTGCTCGGAATCGCGCTGTGCCTGGCCCTGGTGTGGTGGGCGGTCAGCCGCGGCGGATCGAGCCCCGGCGCCCTGCCCGATGGCGCAGGGTCCGCCACGTCGAGCGCCACCGGCGGGTCGAAGTCCACGGTTTCGCCTTCGGGTTCGGCGGGTTCACCCTCCGGCTCCGCCGGTGGCTCCTCCGGCGGTTCGGCCGGGACCACACCCCGCGCCTCGGCGGCCACACCGGTTTCCGGCCTGCCGACCATCCGCGAGTCCGAACTCCCGCGCGAGGGACGCACCACGCTCGCGCTTATCCGGTCCGGCGGCCCGTTTCCCTATCGCGCCGACGACGGCGTCTTTACCAATCGCGAGCGCATCCTGCCGCGGCGGGCCAATGGCTACTACCGCGAATACACCGTGATCACGCCCGGCTCCCCGGACCGCGGCGCGCGGCGCATCATCGGTGGGGCCGAGGGCGACCGCTACTACACGGCCGATCACTACGACAGCTTCCGCCAGATCGAGGAGAGGCAATGACCCGAGCCGAATGCCGTCGTGGCCTGGGCCTGCTTGGTCATCCCGCAGCCGTTGTCCGGGGTCGTGGCTTCGCGCCGCGGAGGTGGTCGTGATCCAGCGGCGCGGGCGCGCGAGCCACGTGACCGGCCGAGTCCGGGCCGGCCGAGGTCGTCGGAACCGGTTTGGGAGGCGGTCGTGATCGAGCGGCGCGGGCGCGCGACCCAACTCGCCGCCCTGGTGCGCGCCGAGGCGGCATCCGGGCGCTCGGTCCACGTCGTGCCCGCGGGGGCGGACAAGGCCGAGAGCTTGCGCCTGTTTGCCGAGGTCCTGCGTTTCCCGGCGTGGTTCGGCCACAACTACGACGCGCTGGCTGACAGCCTCGGTGACTGGGCGGCCGCGCAGCCGGGGGAGTGGTCGCTGGTCTGGGACCGCACCGCCCTGCTCGCAGCTGCCCACCCGGCCGTCGCCGCGACTATCGCGGACATCCTCGACGAGATCGTGACCGCAGACCCAGCCGGCCGCGCCATCCTGCTCGATCGCTGACCGCGCTGACCGCGCTGACCGCGCTGACCGCGCTGACCGCGCGATCCGG
>NZ_DAOQZV010000326.1:1350-2869 GCF_035343835.1 Nostocoides sp.
CGCTGACCGCGCTGACCGCGCTGACCGCGCTGACCGCGCTGACCGCGCGATCCGGCTCGATCGCTGACCACCCGGCGACCCCAGGGCGCTGTCACAAGCCAATCGGTGCCCGCGAGTCCGGACGGGATGTGTGCGTGCTCGGCGGCCCGAGTCGATCAGGCGCCCAGGGGGATACGGACCCGCGTCGGTGGATCAGGCCCGGCGCCGGTGGATCAGGCCCGGCGCCGGGCTCGCGCCGGTGGGGCGCCCAGAGGGACGGGGACGTGGGCGAGAATGACCGGGTGACCCACCGCAGCGTTGCCTTGCTCGGCTCGACCGGCTCGATCGGCACCCAGGCCCTGGACGTCATCGCGCGTAACCCCGACCGGTTCACGGTCGTCGCCATCAGCGCCGGCGGCAATATCGATCTCCTTGCGCAGCAAGCGGTTTCGTTCCAGGTGCCGCTCGTCGCCGTAGCTGCGGGGACGGTCGAGGAGGTGCGCTCCGCGCTCCGGACGTATGCCGTTCGGGCCGGCCACCCGGCATACGTCCCGGAGGTCGTGGTCGGGCCGGACGCGAGCACCCGGGCGGCCGAGGTGGGCGCCGATGTCGTGCTCAACGGCATCACCGGGTCGATCGGGTTGCGCCCCACGCTCGCTGCGCTGGCGGTCGGTTCGACGCTCGCGCTGGCCAACAAGGAGTCGCTGATCGTCGGCGGCGCACTCGTGCGGGCGGCCGCGGCGCCCGGCCAGATCGTCCCGGTCGACTCCGAGCACTCGGCGATCGCGCAATCCCTGCGCGGGGGCCGGGTGAGCGAGGTCAGGCGCTTGGTCGTCACGGCCAGCGGCGGGCCGTTCCGCGGCCTCACGCGCGACGAACTGCGCGATGTCACACCGGCACAGGCGCTCGCGCACCCGAACTATGCGATGGGCCGGGTCATCACGACCAACTCCGCGACGTTGGTCAACAAGGGACTGGAGGTCATCGAGGCGCACCTGCTCTTCGACCTCCCCTTCGAGCGGATCGATGTCGTCGTTCATCCGCAGCAGTGGATACATTCGATGGTGGAGTTCCGCGACGGGTCGACGATCGCGCAGATGGGTCCGCCGCGGATGCTCGTCCCGATCGCACTCGGCCTGTCCTGGCCCGACCGCCTCGACGACATCGACGTGCCCTGCGACTGGTCGTTGACCCAGTCGTGGGACTTCGCGCCGCTGGACGACGACGCCTTCCCGGCGGTGCGACTGGCGCGCCAGGTCGGGGCCGCCGGCGGGACTTTCCCCGCGGTCTACAACGCGGCCAATGAGGTGGCGGTGGACGCCTTCCACGCCGGCGCGATCGGCTTCCTCGACGTTGTCGACACGGTGGCCCGCGTGGTCGAGCGCCATCAGGGCGGCGACTCGAGCAGCGTCGACGGGGTCCTTGCTGCCGACGCATGGGCACGCGCCGCGGCCACCCGGTTGGTTACTGACCGGTAGGGGAGTAAAAGCGGGCGGTATAGCGCGCGCTTTGACTCCCCTACCGACCGGTAACCCCTGAG
>NZ_DAOQZV010000327.1:0-2842 GCF_035343835.1 Nostocoides sp.
AATCCCCGACATACTCCCGGAAGCCGAGCGTGCGCTCGATGACCTCTTGCGGGCTCGGCAACCCGTCCAGGGCCGCGGTGTCGACGTGAATCCCGACAGCAGCGTACGGTGCTTGCCCTGCCAGGTGACATTTTCCTCGCGGTACAACCGGTGCAGTAGTGCATAGTTCTACACGGCCAGCTCCAAGCCGGAACGGATGTCCTTGCCGAACCAGGGATAGACCGGCCCGGTGTTCCCGCGTCCGAGCATGATGTCCATGCGCCCATCCGATAGATGCGGCAGATAGGCGTAGTCCTCCGCCAGCCGCACCGGGTCATTGGTGGTGATCAGGGTGGTCGCGGGACAGGACGAGGCGGTCGGTCTGCGCCGCGATCGCCGCGAGCAGCACCGGCGGATTGGCCGGGGCGCCGAACGGCGGATTGTGGTGCTCGCCCGTGGCGAAGACGTCCAGGCCCACTTCCTCGGCCTTGCCGGCGATCGCCACGGTCGCCTTGATCCGCGCGTACTCGCTGGGCGCCCGCCCCGTGTAAGCGTCTGGGGTGATGTCGCCGACGGTGAAGATCCCGAACTGCATCACGCACCGGATATGTAGTTGAAACTTCAACTGCATGCGGAACGTTACCCTCCGTGCTGGCATTCCCGCCCAACCGGACACGAACGTAGGGCCCGCACCGAGTCGGTGGGGGCCCTACGCAGGTATGCGGTGTGGCGAACCTCAGCTGCGGCGCTGCTGTTGCTGAACGGTCTCCTTGGAGTCCTGAGCGCTCTCCTTGACCGTCTGGGCCGCGTCCTGACCTTCGGACTTGACCTTCTCGACGCTCTCCTGGGCGCTCTCCTTCAGCGCAGCCGCGGCCTGCTGCGCAGGCTCCTTGAGGTTGTCCGCGACATCCTGCGCCGCCGACTTGACCTCGTCCAGGAGGGGCTGGCCCTTCTCCTGGATGGTCTCCTTGGCGGACTCGGTGAGCTGCTGCTCCTTTTGCGAAGCCGGCAGCAGGGAGCCGAGCAACCAGCCCGCACCGAGGGCGACCAGGCCGGCGGCCAGAGGGTTGCCCGCGGCCTTGCGCTTGGCGGCGGCCGGGGCATTGCCCACGGCGTCCTTCGCGGACTCGCCGGCGTCGCTGAACTTGGCGGCGATGCCGTCGCTGCCGTCATAGACGTTGTCGCTGCCCATGACCTTCTCCTTCAGGCCCCGGCCAGCGCCGACGACCTTGTCCTGGACCTTCTCGACCTGGCGCTTGGCGACCGCGGAGGGGTCCACGGCCTCGCCGAGGGCGTTGACGTTCTGGCTGAGGTTCTCCCGGGTCTGCTCGATCTGGCGACGCAGCTCTTCGGGGTCAGTGCTGTCGAACGACTACGTGGTGTTGCTCATCGGTGGTCCTCATTTCCCTTGAGCGCATCCGGGACCTTCTTGGCGGTCTCCATCGTGCGCGGCACTCCGTTGACTTGCTTGAGTTCGGACCGGCCCTTCGCCGCCAGGGCGGCTGCGATGACGGCCCAGAGGATCCCGACGATGAGCGCCGCAACCCCGAAGTTGTCCCTCCACGAGCCAAGTCCCCACCACAGGGCGATCGACAGGAAGATGAGGGCGAGGTGGCCGGCCACCCCGGCACCGGCGAGCATGCCCGCGCCCTTGCCGGCATTCTGCGCCGACTGACGGATCTCGGCCTTGGCGAGGGCGACTTCCTGCTGCATCAGCGTGGAGACGTCACCGGCCACGGCGCCGAGGATGGCGCCGATCGAGCCGACCTCACCCTTGTCGTAGGTGTCGTGCGCGCCTTCGATCTGCTCGGCGGGGCGCACTTCGCCGGGGGCAGCGGGCTGCCGCTGCCCCGGTTGGGCGGCCGTAGCGCCGCGCGAGTCCGGCGCGCTCGCGTCGTACTGGTCGAACGGAGAACTCATCAGCGACGACCCTCTCTCCCCAGGTCGGTGGTGCCGGTGGTGCCGGAGACGCGCGGCGCGGCCGGCTGAGCCGGCGCGGTCGGGCCACCGGACTGCGGGGCTACGGTGCGCTCGCCGCCGCCGTACGCGGGAGCCACGCTCTGCACGTGCTGGGTGCCGACCTGGTGGCTGTTCACCGGGAGGGCCCGGTATGCGCAGCGGTGGTCATTGTCATCGCCGGCCTGCGCCTGCAGGCTGCGGGTGACGCGGCCACCGACGAAGCCGACGAGGCCAGCGATCGCCAGGAAGGTGCCGGGGTTGCGGCGGGCGTAGCGCTTGACGTCCTCGAGCAGCTCGGCCGGCTCACGGTTCTCCAGCCAGCCGGCGACCTGATCGAGTTGACCGGCAGCCTGGTTGACCAGGCCACTGGCCATTCCGGTCTGGGCGTTGTTGCCCATGTCGCCAAGTTCGCCGGAGACCGAGCGGAGCAGGCCGGCGACGCGCTCCTGCTGGGTGGCGGCCTGGGTGCTCACCTCGGAGCGGGCCTGGTGGAAGAGATCCTGGGCATGGTTCTTGGCCTCGCCGACGACCTGCTGCGCCTCGTCCTTGGCGGTGGAGGCGACGGCCTTGCCGCTCTCGCTCGCGTCCTGGGCGACGCTCTTGGCCTCGTCCTTGGCGGTGTCCGCGGTGGCCTTGGCGCCCTGGCCGGTGGCCTGGCTGGTCGACTGACCCGGAGCCTGGGTGGTTTTGGCGGTGCGTGCGGGCTGGCCGCTCTGGGCGGCCTGGCCGGTGTGCGGGGTCTGCGCGGGCTGGGTGACCCGGGGGGTCTGGCCGCCCTGCGCGGTCTGACCCTGCGTGGTCTGACCGTGCGCTCCCTGGCCCTGTGCCGGCTGGCCGTCGCGGGCGGCGTCCTTTCCGGTCGGCGGAATGGCGGTCTGGTCGAACGGTGTGTCGGACATAGTGG
>NZ_DAOQZV010000328.1:0-2827 GCF_035343835.1 Nostocoides sp.
GCGCACTCGGGGCCCTGGTCCACGGGTGCGCGGCCGACGCGGCCAACCCGGGCGGACCGGTGCGCGCCCTCGACGTCGCGCACGCCCTACCGGGCACGATCGCCCGGCTCCTCCCCGTGACCTAAGAAGCATCACCAAACCACGTACGGACAGCCGTGCCCGCGCAGATTCGGAGCTGGGTCCCAGGCTCTGCGGGGGCCGAACTTCGGGGGGTGTCCTCGGCCATCCCGCCCCGTGCCAATTCACCTGCTCCAACCCCCGGACCTCGGCAGCCCACTCGGGCAGGATGGGCGTATGCCGAGCCTGACGCGCGCCGAGTCGCAGGACCGTGCCCACGCCATCCGCGTCACCGAGATGCGTGTCGAGTTGGATCTCGACCGGGGCCCTACCCACTTCGGCTCGCGCACCGAGATCCACTTCGAGGCGAGCGCGGAGTCCACTTTCGTCGACCTCGCCGCCACAACGGTTCATGCCATCACCCTGGGCGGCGTACCCCTCGACCCCGCGTCGGTGCGCGAGCGTCGCCTGACTCTCACCGGTCTCGGGCCGAGCAATGTCCTGGTGGTCGACACCACGATGGCGTTCAGCAGGGACGGCCAGGGCCTGCACCGCAGCGTGGACCCGGCCGACGGTGAGGCCTATGTCTACGGACACGTGTTCCTCGATGCGGCACCGACCGTCTTCGCCTGCTTCGACCAGCCCGACCTCAAGGCCCCGTATGCCGTGTCGGTCCGCACTCCGCACCACTGGCGCGTGCTCGGCAACGGGCACGCCACTCAAACCGCGCCCGGGCAATGGGAGCTGGCCCGGACCGCGCCGTTGGCGACCTACTTCGTAACCGTGTGCGCGGGTCCTTGGGCCAGCGCCGAGCGTGAGCACCGCGGCCTCCCACTCGGGATCCACGCACGCCGCTCTCTTGCGGATCCCCTTGCCAGACAAGCGGATCAGCTATTGGACGTCACAGCCGCCTTCATGGACTACTTCCAGGAGCTCTTCGGAATCGGCTACCCCTTCGGCGACTACCACCAGGTGTTCTGCCCTGAGTTCAATGCCGGTGCCATGGAGAACCCCGGGTGCGTCACCATCCGCGACAACTATCTCTTCCGGGGCGCGGCGACCGACGACGAGCTGCTCACGCGCACCAACACCATCGCCCACGAGATGGCCCATATGTGGTTCGGCGACCTGGTGACGATGAAGTGGTGGGACGACCTGTGGCTCAACGAGTCTTTCGCAGAGTATCTCGCCCACCGTGCGTGCAGCACCGTCATGAACTCCGATGCCACCTGGATCGACTCCACCATGGCCAGGGCCCTGTGGGGGCACTCGGCCGAACGGTCGCCGTCCACGCACCCGGTCGCGGGCTCGCCCGCGCCGGACGCGCAGTCGGCCCTGAACAATTTCGACGGCATCTCCTATGCCAAGGGTGCCGCCGTCCTGCGTCAACTGATCGCCCATATCGGCGACGCGGCCTTCGTCGCCGGCGTGCGGGATCACCTGCGGGCCAACGCCTTCGGCAATAGTGATCTGGCCGGGTTCCTCGCCTCGGTCGAGCGAGCTGCGGACACCGACCTGAGC
The DNA here is from genome assembly GCF_035343835.1 of Nostocoides sp. Lineage (NCBI taxonomy): Bacteria > Bacillati > Actinomycetota > Actinomycetes > Micrococcales > Intrasporangiaceae > Nostocoides > Nostocoides sp. The sequence goes on from NZ_DAOQZV010000328.1 coordinate 1,579, forward strand.
GGCTGGAGCAACGCCTGGCTGGAAACGGCCGGCATGGACACCGTGCATGCCCACCAGGACACCGGACGGGTGACCCGGACGATCCCCGCGGACCATCCTAAGGTGAGCCGGCCGCATACCTTCGACATCGCCGGCTTCGACGCGGACCGCGAGGTCTTTCGCGTGCGCGGGACGGTGGCGAAGACAACGACCAGATGGCCCGCGCTGCAGGAAGCGCCGCGGGCGGCGATGGTCATCCCGAACGCCAGCGACCTGACCTGGGCGGTCACCGGATTCGAGCCGGAAACCCTGGCCAACCTCCCCCTGGGGCTCGCAAGCATCCCGGACACGCACGCCCGCGCGGTCGCCTGGTTGGCGCTGATCGACGGGATGCACCTAGGCACGGTCGACCCGCGGACCATCCTGGACACCTTCAGCCACGCGTGGCCGGTGGAAGTCAACGACTCGATCCGCAACCGCGTCGGGACGCATGTGGTGGACCGCGTCATCCCGAATTTTGTTGTGCCACAGGATCAGCGGGCGGCAGAATCAGCCGTCGCCGACGCCGCGCAACGCCTCATCGACGGTGCCGATTCGCGCGGTGGTCGCTTGATCGGTGCCCGGATTGTCGCGCAGACGACAGCCGATGTGGCCCTGCTCGGGTCCTGGTTGGCGGGGACCGGATTGCCGCCAGGCCTCGCGGACGACTCGGACTTCCGCTGGCTCGTCGTGCGGGCCCTCGCGCGCCTCGACGCGATCGACGACGACGACATCAACATGCTGCGCGCGCAGGACGCCACGCTCACCGGCGATCATGCGGCACTGGCCGCGCGAGCTACGCGCCCCAGTGCCGCGGCCAAGCGGTGGGCCTGGGCCGAACTGACCGCCACCGGTGAACGCTCGAACTACGAGCGCAATGCCCTCGCAGGGGCCTTCTGGGTCGGTGACCGAGATCTGTTGCGGCCCTATGTCGAGCGCTACTTCGCCGACATCCCGGCGCTGGGCGCGCATCTCGGCGAGGACGCCCTCGGCATGGTCGCGACCTTGGCCTATCCCTTGCGGGTGGTCGAGCCGGCGACCCTGGAGATGAGTCAGCACGCGTTGGCGGACGACCGGCTCAGCCCCGCCCTGCGACGGGCAATCGTGGATGCGCAGGCGAAGCTCGATGCGGCCCTGACGTCACAGGCGCGCTTCGCGTCGCCCTGACCAGACACCTGATTCCCACCGCACCCGCTTCAGCCCCGTCGAAAGGCCGGTTCAGCCCCGTCGA
>NZ_DAOQZV010000329.1:0-2769 GCF_035343835.1 Nostocoides sp.
AGCCGGCCGGACTTCCGGCCCGCGGCCGAGATGCCCGTGGCCATGCCGGCCGTGCCCGCCGACGTCCGCGCCGCGGCGGTGACCGTGCACGGTGAGACCACCTTCTCGGTCACGATGACGACGTCGATCGGCGGCATGGTCAACGTCAGTGCGGTCGATCCCGTGGTCACCCGGGCCCGCGCCGCCGATCAATCGCCACCTCGCCTGGTCCAGGCCGGCTTTCGCCGGACACCCTCGAACGCACCAGCCGCGCGGCCATCCGCCTTGCGGACGGACGGGTTGTCCTCGGCACCAGCCGCGGCGAACTGGTCGTCATCGACCCGCTCGCGCGGGCGCTGAGCGTCATCGCCCTGCCCGCAGCGGTGGCGCGCAACTGGACGTGCTGGACCTGACGTATGACGCGCCCACCGACCGCCTGCTCGTCGCGACCCGCTCCCCTCAGGTCGGCACCGGCGCCGGGCAAGTCCTGGCGCTCCGGTGCCTGACCGCCGCGGCCTGCCCGGGCGGCCGGGATGGAGCACGGTCCTGGTCGCCACCGGCCAGACCGCCACCGATCACACCCAAGCCTGGGCGGTCGGCACCTGGGGCGGTGCCGTGTTCATGGGCTCAGGCAATGGGTCCGGCCGCCTGACCGTCCGGCACCCCAACGGCTCGGTCGCAATGCTCTGGCCCCACGGCGTCACCCAGGCCGCACGCGTCATCCAGACCCGAGTCGCCGGCGACTATCTCTATGCCTCGTTCGCGCCCGCAACCGGCAACCCCGGACCGTCGTCTTCCGCCTCGCCCACGCCGGCTCCCGCGTGACAGGCAACCCGACCGCCACGCTCCCCGGCGCGGCCGTCCTCTCGCCCGCCGGACCCAGCGCGGGTGGCCGCCCTCGGTCCCGACATCAGTGGGCGACGGCATGTCGTGGCGGCCACCAGTTTCTTCAGCCCACCCCTGATCGACGTCGACCCGACATTCCCCGACCGGCCCGCGGTCCTAGGCGTCGATTGTGCCGGCGAGCCACGTCAGGTGGAGAGTCTTGCCGCGACCGCGAGCGGGGTGCTGGCGATCGGGACCTACCCGGGGGGCGCGCAACTCTCACGCTGGGATCCGGCTCGTCCGACCTCGTGCGCGGCCGGCCCGCAACCCCAGTTCACCCTTGCGTATCGAAGCCGGCCAGGCCCGTCCCAACACGATGGCCGACATCGGCGCCGGCAAGGTGGCCGTCGCGACCTATGGCGCAGCCAACTCGCCGACGGGTGGCTCTGCATCTATGACATGAGTGCCGGCTTGATCGAGCCGACGCTCGTCTCGATCGCCGGGCAGGGCGTCAGCGCAATCGCCACCCGACCGGCCGCGACGACGGGCGGCTGCGTGTACGTCGGGACCAACGCCGACCCGCCCGACAACGGCCCCGCGCCGGACAGCTCCCGCCTCGTGCGCTACCACCTCGTCACGCACGAGGTCCAGTAGCTCCCGCTCCCAGGCCGAAGCATCGTCTCGGGCATGGCCTTCGGCGCCGACGGCTGCTCTACTTCGGCGGCGGGAGCGACCTGGCCGTCATCGATCCGGCGACGACGGACTGGCGCGGCGGCGGCACTGCGCCCACCTTCACCACGCTGAGCAAGAATCAGGGTCCGCTGCTCGCGATCACCTCGCTCGCAAACGGCCGCCTCGTGGTCTCCGCGGGCGGATCGTCGTATGCCGGCGACCTCCTCGTCGTCGACCCCGCTGGCCCCGACCGGGCCCGGCCACTGCGCTACACGGCTACCGGCATCGAAGGGTCGGCGGTCGTCGTCACCCCCCGCGGTGAGTGGTTCCACCACCGCCTCGAGGTGCTCTACCGACAAGCCCATCCCGAACTTGGCGATGCCCTGGCTCCTCCCACGCCCTAGCGCTGTCCACTTTGCGTCGAGTGTGGATCCACGTCGGGCAAGATGTGACCTCGTGACCGCCCCTGCCGAAACCCATCCCCTGGATCTGCTTTTCGCCCAGAGCGCGGGCGCAGCCGACATCGAGATCCCCGCCGGTTGGGGGCAGGGCCGGGCCACCTTCGGCGGCCTCGTCGCTGGCGTGCTCATCGCCCGCGGTCTCGGCGCCTACGACCTGGACGGTGGGACGCTCCGGGCCGCAACGATCTCCTTTGTCGCGCCGGTCGCCGCCGGACCAGCCCGGCTCGAAAGCGAGCTGCTGCGCCGCGGCACTTCCGTCACGCAGGTCGAGATCCGGCTCCGTCAGCATGACCCGCGCACCGGCGAGGACGCCGTCGCTGCCGTGATGCTCGCGTCCTTCGGCACCGAGCGCGAGTCAAGCGTCGAACTCCCCCGTCCCACGGCGACGGCCATCGCCGCGCCCGATACCGACCTGCCCGAGATTCCTTTTCTGCCCGGCATCGTCCCCGATTTCTTCACCCACGTCCGTATGCGGCTGGCGCGCGGTCGCGTCCCGTTCTCCGGAGCACCGGACGGCGATCTCGCGGGGTTCATGAGCTTTCGCAACCCCCCGGCAGCGATGACCCTCCCGCACGTCATCGCGCTCATCGATGCCTGGCCGCCCGCCCCCGGGCAGATGCTCCGGCGTCCAGCGGCGATGGGCACGCTCACCTGGACGATCGAGATGCTGGCCGACCCGGCGGCATACGGCAATCAGGAGTGGTGGTACGAGGTGCGCACCGATGCCGCCCACCACGGGTATGCCCACTCGCACGCCACCGTCTTCACTCCCGCCGGCGAGGCGGTCGCGATCTCCCGGCAGACGATCACCATCTTCGGCTGACACCCCACG
>NZ_DAOQZV010000330.1:0-2747 GCF_035343835.1 Nostocoides sp.
CGCGGCAGCCCCGCGCTCGTCGGGTCACCGAGTGCGGGCCCGGGCTTCTACGCCGGCGCCCGGGCCGGACGGCGGGCGGCGAGGTTGGCGGCATACGGCTCGATGCGGGACTCCCACAGCGCTGCCGTGGCAGCGGTCAGTTCCTGTGGCGACCCGTCATTGGTCAGCAGCACATCCGCGGCCGCCCGTCGCTGTTCATCGCTGGCTTGCACCCGGATGCGCGCCCGGGCATCGTCCTCGGCCAGCCCGCGCTGCTCGACCAGGCGCTGAACCCTGGTCTCGGAATCGGTCAGCACGACCACGACCAGGTGGTAGTCGGCCGACATCCGCTTCTCGACGAGCAAGGGCATGTCGTGCACGGCGATACCGTCCGGCGGCACGGCCGCGAACTGACGGGCTGCCTCTGCCCAGATCAGTGGATGGGTGATCGCCTCCAGCGCGGCAAGTTCGCCCGGATCGGCAAAGACGCGTGCGGCCAGGGCCGCGCGGTCCACGAATCCGTCCGCGGCAACCACGCCGGGGCCGAACCGATCCAGCACGGCAGCCGTGCCTGGTCCGCCCGGAGCCAACACCGACCGGGCGATCGCGTCCGCGTCGATGATCACCGCCCCACGCGCGGCCAGGGCCCGGGCGACACTCGACTTACCGCTACCGATGCCCCCTGACAAGCCAACACGCAACACGGGTCCACCCTAACGACGCGCCGGGAACTAGCATTCCGGCGGTTTCCTTTGGCACACTGCCGACGTCATGCCAACTGCCTGCCGGTTGTCGCGCGCCCCAGGCCCCGTGGCCAACCGCCTTAGGAGATTCGCGCAATGCCCAGATCACGCCGCCTCGCCGTCATCGGCCTGGCCACCGCCGCCACTGCCGTGGCTGGTACCGCCAGCGCCACGCCCTTCGAGGAGGGCGCGGCGATCGTTACGGGGCTGGCCCCCGCAGTGCCGGTCGGTGCCCCTGGAGTGGCGGTCGGCGCCCCCGGAACTCGCGACACGACGCCCTACTTCACCATCCAATTCGGTCGCACCCAGTGGGTCTCGGCCGACAAGCTCTGCAAGCCCCTGCCAAATGCCGTCACCCTCGGCCGGGTCGCCACCCTCCTGCAGCAGCGGGGCAAGGTGGCGTCGGGCAATGTCGTGGTCAAGCGCCAGGGCGTCAGCCAGTCGTGCTTCTCCAACTACGTCATCTCGCCCTCGTGGAACGATCTGACCCAGTTGCGGACGGTCTATGGCTGGACCTTCAACAGCGCTGGCATGACCTACGCGAATATGACGACACTGACGCCCACCGAGCAGCTCGCCGAAGCATGCGGATCCGTGGGTGCACTGGCGCGCCGCGGGCACACCCGCGCGTGGGGGTTGTTCGCCTACCCGAACAACAAGTACTCCGACAAGATCCAGACCCAAGTCGTCAAGAAGTGTTTCGCCTTCGGCCGGCAATACGGCGACACGACCACGACGCAGGCGGCTGGCGCGCTGTGGCCGAACTGGCAGACCACGGTCTCGGTCAACGGCGGCCGCTGCGCGGACACGACCCTGGCCTGCTCGACCTCGGGCGCCTCGTCCACCTATCAGACACCGGCGATGCTTATTCCCAAGACCCGTGTCGCCGCGGGCGCGTGGACCACCATGCAGTGGTATCGCCTGGTCACCGGGACGAGCACGACAGGCACGGTCGCGCAGTGGAACTGCACCGGCGCGGAGAACACCCACTGGACCAGCGATGCCGAGCTGTATTGCGTGCGCGACTTCCTGCGCGTGATCGACGCCATCCCCTCCACCGTGAAAGTCACCGACGCGGCGACCGTCGCCGAGGCGTGGGGCGTCAAGCCGTCCGGCACCTGATCGCTGCCTCGGCGCACGAGAACGGGCCCGGTCCCCCCGCGAGGGGGGCCGGGCCCGTTTCGGTGGCACACGGCATACGTGCCCGTATGCCGGGTGCCTCAGTTACCGGTGAGCTTCTCGCGCAGCGCGGCGAGCGCCTCGTCGGAGGCCAGGGTGCCCTCGGCGACCGGCGCGGACGTGCTGGCGCCGCTGGCAGAGGAGTAGGAGGACGGGGTCTCGCCCGCGGTCTCGCTGCTCTCTGCGTCGGCCTTGGCCGCGGCCTCGACCTGGGCGCGGTGCGCCTCCCAGCGGGCGAACGCCTGGGCGTACTGCTTCTCCCACGCCTCACGCTGCTTCTCGTAGCCCTCGAGCCACTCGTTGGTCTCGGCGTCGAAGCCCTCGGGGTACTTGTAGTTGCCCTGCTCGTCGTACTCCGCGGCCATGCCGTAGAGGGTCGGGTCGAACTCGACCTGGCCCGCGCCGTCCTCATTGGCCTGCTTCAGTGACAGGCTGATGCGGCGACGCTCGAGGTCGATGTCGATGACCTTGACGAAGATCTCCTGACCGACGGTGACGACCTGCTCCGGCAACTCCACGTGGCGCTCGGCCAGCTCGGAGATGTGGACCAGGCCCTCGATGCCGTCCGCGACGCGGACGAACGCACCGAAGGGCACCAGCTTGGTGACCTTGCCCGGCACGACCTGACCGATCGCGTGGGTGCGGGCGAAGTGCTGCCACGGGTCTTCCTGGGTCGCCTTCAGCGACAGCGAGACGCGCTCGCGGTCCATGTCGACGTCCAGCACCTCGACGGTGACCTCATCGCCGACCTCGACGACCTCGGACGGGTGGTCGATGTGCTTCCAGGACAACTCGGAGACGTGGACGAGACCGTCGACGCCGCCCAAGTCAACGAACGCACCGAAG